>LIIK01000034.1 GCA_001421095.1 Candidatus [Bacteroides] periocalifornicus
GAGTGAGAGGGGGCGTTTGTAGCGGCGCGGCGCGCCGCGGTTATGCGAGCGACGCCGTCCTTCATAGGGATCTTGGTAGGGGAGGTGCCGAGCGTAGCGAGTGCCCTCCCTAACCAACGCGGCGTGCCGCATTGTTGTAAAAACCGTAGGTCCACATAGGTGGGAGGCTTGCGGAGTGCATGGTATGCGCATGGCGACGGGGAGGAGGCGGGGCGGGCGGGGGAATCTTCGCGTTGCGAAGACCCCGCCCCTACAGTCGGGCGTTTGCGGGGATTCCGTTGCGACGCATCGCCTCCGACCACCATTTGCGACCACATGGGCATCAACGGGAACGGCGAATGGGAGGATTACGACGCGGCGCGCCGCGTCGCTACGTCCTCCGAGAAACGGGAGAATAGATTTTAAACCGCCGTATTCCAAAAGGGCGCCCGCGGCGAAGGCCCGTATGGGTTCGATCTTTATAGGGTTCTTCTGGTAAATGGCTTCTAATCAATCAATTCCATCTCTCGAAGACGGTAGCGATGCGGCACGCCGCGGCGTGATTCGCCCTCCGAATTCGCCCTCTCCCTATTGCGATTCTCCCCGGTACCGAAAAATGTTTGCGGGTGTGGTCCATTCCACAGCCCCTGTTGCACTGGTTGAAAAGAATGCCTAACTTAGGGGTCGTGCAAGTAGGGATGTATCCAGTAGAGTGTACTGATTGATAGCTATTTAGATATGGCCGATGAGGGAGAGATCCTGATCTCGATATGTATCCCGATCTACGATTTCAACGTGGTAGATCTGGTTCACACCCTGCTGCACCAGGCCGATAGCTGCGGGGTGGCGGTGGAGGTGCTGGCGTTTGACGATCGGTCCCAGCGGTACTATGAGGAGGCGAACCGGGTGCTGCGCAGCGAGCCGCGGGTTCGCTACCTGGCGCTCATAGAGAATCTGGGCCGTAGCCGCATTCGGAATCGGCTCGCGGATTTGGCCCGGGGTGAGTGGCTTCTGTTCCTGGATTGTGACATGACCCCGGTGAGCGACCAATACCTGCAGCACTATGTGGCCGCTGTGCGGGGCAACATGGGCATGGATGTGATATGCGGCGGGGTAGACCTGGGGGCGCAGCCCGAGAAGCTCGACATTCGTCTACAGTGGCGTGTGGCATCGGACACCCAGCGCGTCAACCAGTGGCTGCGCCAGAAAGACATTCTCGATGTGGTGAGCACGGGGAACTTCCTCATACGCCGTTCGCTCTTTAAGCAGGTGCGATTTGCCGAGGAGCTCACGGGGTACGGGCAGGAGGATCGGCTCTTCAGCCTCAATCTCAAGGAGGCCCAGAAGTCCATCCTTTGGATTGCCAATCCGATGCGGCACCAGAACTACGAGCCCAATGAGGAGTACCTGCGCCACCTGGACGAGGCCATAGTGAACCAGGTGCGGGTGTATAATGCGCTCCCCGGCTTTCATGATCGGATGTGCAAGGCCAGCTACCGACTGCGGCTGTCATTGTTCTGGCGCCACACCATCTTCGCCGGGCCCGTGGAGCGGTTCTACCGTCTGCTTGCGCCTACCATACGCCGGCGGCTTGAGCGGCGCAGCGGCCCTATGTGGTTGCTCTACTTCTACCAGACGGGACGGCTGCTCTCGATGCTGCGGAAGCGCAACCTGGGCGAGGAGCTCAAGGATAGCCTCCGTTTCATCCCGTTGCAGCGCGCCCTAGAGGTGTGAGGGGCTGTGGAATGGTTAGCGTGCAGGCCAAGTAGTCTGCAGGTATGGAAGGGATTGGGGCCGTTGCCCACCAGGCGTATGTCCCCTATTGGCACGGCGGCGTATTTTTTTTCGATGCGCAGGGCTCTGATGAACCTGCCGCGTGCAACTTTTATCGGGTAGTGTAGCGATGCAGTGTGCAGCGTTGCGCAGCATTTTTTTTCTAAACCAAATAATGAGCGAGCATGAAACGGATTACAGTAGTGGGCGCTGGGAATGTAGGGGCTACCTGCGCCAATGAGGTGGCGCAGCGTAGCCTGGCCGAAGAGGTGGTGGTGGTGGATCTCAACGAGGGGGCATCGCACGGCAAGTCGCTGGATCTCTGGGAGGCTGCGCCCATCCAGAACATCAGCACCCGGGTAGTGGGCGTGGGCAATGATTATAGCCGCACCGCGGGCTCTGGGGTGGTGGTAATTACTGCTGGGCTGCCGCGCAAGCCGGGTATGAGCCGTGATGATCTTATAGGCACCAACGCGAAGATCATGAAGCAGGTGGCCAGCGAGATAGTGAAGTACTCGCCCGAGGCGATCCTGATAGTGGTGACCAACCCGCTCGATGTGATGACCTACGCGGCCTTGCTCGCGAGTGGGCGTCCATCGCAGAAGGTGTTCGGCATGGCGGGTATACTGGACACGGCTCGCTACCGGGCCTTTATAGCCGATGAGCTGGGGATTTCGCCCCGCGATGTGAGCGCGCTGCTGCTGGGTGGGCATGGCGATACCATGGTGCCGCTCCCCCGCTACACGAGCGTGGGGGGGATACCTGTGCATGAGCTCATGGATGAGGCGAAGCTCACGGCCATAGTGGAGCGCACCAAGAAGGGTGGGGGTGAGATAGTGAACCTCATGGGCACGTCGGCATGGTACGCCCCGGGCGCTGCGGCTGCTGAGATGGTGGAGGCTGTGGTGCGGAATGAGCGCCGAATCCTCCCGGTGTGTGCTGCGCTCCACGGGGAGTACGGTCTGCGCGATTTGTACCTAGGCGTGCCGGCGGTGCTGGGCGCGAATGGGGTGGAGAAGGTGGTGGAGATCCGTCTGGATACCAAGGAGATGGAGCTGTTGCATCAATCGGCGGCTGCCGTGAAGAACGTGATGAAGATCCTGGATGGGATGGACCTTTTCGATGGCAAGACGTTCGGCAGCTAGCCAACGCAGCTCCCTTCAGCCCGTACGGGCATTGTCGGGAACGGCATAGAGGCGTATGACGACGCGGCACGCCGCGTCGTCATACGCGTTAAAGAGTTTGTCGCAGGGTTTGCTACAGCAGAGAATCCCATTTCTACCAATTTTCGGTGTTGGCTATTGGGTTCTTGGTAGGGGCGGAGCTGAGCGCAGCGAGTGCCCGCCCTAAACCATGCGGCGTGACCTCTTAGGCGTGCCGCACCGTTTATGCGGGGTTTGGATGGTATGCGCATGGTGGCGGGGATAGGTGGTGGGCGGGGGAATCTTCGCGTTGCGAAGACCCCGCCCCTACAGTCGGCATTGCGGGGATTGCCCCGACCATCATTCACGCCCATGAGGGAATCAACAGGGACGGCGTAGAGGCGGATAGCGACGCGGCACGGCGTTACGTCCTTCGGAGAATGGGAGAATAGGATTTAAACCGCTGTATTCCAAAAGGGGCAAAAGGTCCGCAGGGGGCATTTTTTTAGGGAGTCTTTCCCATTTCATTTTTGTGGTAGAGAGGTTTCAGCCAATCGATTAAATTTCTCGGAGACCGTAGCGATGCGGCGTGCCGCGTCGTTGTGAAAACCGTAGGGTCTCTATAGGTGAGAGGCATGCGGGGTGGATGATATGCGCTGGGTTCTTGGTAGGGGCGGTGCCGAGCAATGCGAGTGCCCGCCCTAATGGTGCCGCGGCGTTATTATACGGGCGGTATGCTGCGGTGTGGCCGTTGGCGTTGCGCGGGCGTGGGTTTGCATTTACAGGTTAGGCGGTGTAGAGATTCGGGGGGTGTAATAGGTGCTTTCCGCCACTTAAATTCGCCTGTTCATCCTTTTTCGGATATTTGCAGGCGGAGCTTCCACAAAAAAAAGTTACCTTTGCGGCTGGGTTTAAGCAAACATTGGGCATGGAGCGGAACTTTACGGGTTTACGGCTGGTTTGTGCAGTGCTATTGGCGTGTGTGCTAAGCGGCACTGTAGAGGTACGGGCGCAGATAGCCCAGGTGATGGGGCGCAGGTACATAAAGGTGATTCAGCCCATGGAGCTGAAGGGGCGGGAGCTTAACCCCTACCGCGTCTACAGCCTGGCCGATGCGGTACGCTACTACTCGGGAATCCAGTTTAAGGATTACGGGGGAATAGGGGGGCTCTCCACCATCAATGTTCGTAGCTTGGGATCTGAGCGTATCGGGGTGTTCTACAATGGGATAGAGCTCGGCAACGGGATGAACGGGCAGGTAGACCTCTCGCGCTTTTCGTTAGACAATGTGGGGAACCTCTCGCTCTACAGCGGGCGGAAGAGCGATATCTTCCAGTCGGCCACCGACTATGCCAGCACCGGGAGCCTCTACATCACCACCCGTCGGCCCACCTTTGCCGAGGGGAGCAAGACGAATGTGACCGCCAAGGTGCGGGGCGGGTATCCGCTCATGGTGAACCCGTCGCTGATGGTGGAGCATGACCTCGGGCATTACGTAACGCTCTCGGCGTCGGGCGAGCTCTACTACACGCGTGGGAACTACCCCTTCCGCTACCGCAGGGCAAATGCGAAGAAGGAGCTGGTGTACGATTTCCGCTCGCTGCGGAAGAACGATGAGGTGTACGCCACCCGGCTGGAGGCTTCGCTCAACGGGATCTTTGAGAATGGGGTCTGGAGCGTGTTCGCCTACCACTACGGGTCGGACCGCGGAATCCCGGGCCCCATAGTGAACAACCTGCGGTATAGGGGCGAGGAGCTTAGCCAGCGGAATCACTTTGTGCAGGGCACCCTGAAGTTCGACGTGGCTGAGGGCTACCGCACGCAGGTGAACTACAAGTTCAGCGCCGATTATACCCATTACGTGAATAATGACGACAAGGTGCAGAAGGTGGATGAGATCTACCGGAGCTACGATGTCTACCTGTCAAATTCGCACCTGTACATGATAATGCCGGGCTGGGACGTGTCTGCAGCCTACGATGTGCATTACAATTCGCTCAGCAAGCGCGATGGAGTGACCTCGGCGGTGCCCGCGGATTTTGAGCTGCCCATGCGTCTGAAGAATCTCCTCTCGCTCTCCACGCAGTCGGCCATCTGGTTTCTGCAGGCGCAGGCGAGCGTGCTGGGGACCTATGTGAAGAACTTCACCCAGCGTAAGGGATTCCCCGTGCATGCCGATGAGAAGGCGATATCGCCCGCCCTTTTGCTCTCCTACACGCCCTCGCGACGGGTCGATTTTTCGATACAGGCCTTCGCAAAGCATACCTACCGGGTGCCGAGCTACAATGATCGCTACCTCTCTCGCCAGGAGAGCGAGTGGCTGCTACCAGAGAGCCAGTGGCAGTATAATTTCGGCCTGGTGTTCAGCAACAATGGCGACGGGGTGGTGCGCGAGTATGGCGCCTCGGCCGAGGGCTTCTTCCATGACATTCACAACATGATCATCGCCTACCCCAAGGGGCAGCTCTACCGCTGGTCGATGGTGAATCTCGGGCACGTGTATTCCTACGGCGCCGAGACTTCAGCCTACATACGCTATCGGATTGCCCGTGAGTTCGACCTCATGCTGCGGGCGCAGTACACCTACAAGCGCGCCGAGGATGTGACCCATAAGTACGATACCTACTACCGGAATCAGATTCCGAATATCCCTTGGCACAGCGGGTCGGCGGTGGTGAATATGGCTTGGCGAGGCTGGTCGCTCAACTACAGCTTCCTGTATGTGGGCAAGCGCTACAGCCGCCAGGAAAATATACCCTACTACCGTATGGCGCCCTGGTACACGCACGATGTGTCGCTGGCGAAGGCTTTCAAGGTCGGGAGTGGCGAAATGCGGATTATGCTCGAGGTGAACAATACGCTGGGGCAGGATTTCGAAATCGTGACGAATTACCCCATGCCGAGCCAGCTCTACCGGCTCACGCTGATGGCCGATATTTAGGACGGTCTGGGGCTTTTGAACGGCTTTATTTTTACAGGGACCTGCAATGGACGGCGAATCGGCGGGGGGAGACTTTCTATCGGATTCTAACCACTGATGTTGGTTTCTGCAGGTAGATGTGTATATCTCTCCCGTGGCCTGGTTGGGACGGGGATCGATGGGAGGGGAGCTGGCGAACAAACTCTAATGCGCGCAATGGATGATGTGGCAAGCAGGGCGTAGGGCGTACTACTGGTGCGTGTGGCTGGGTATCGTATGTTTCTCGGCATTGGCCATTGGGTGCCGTAAGGAGGAGTACTATCCTCGGGCAACCCATGAGAGGATCTCTATAGAGCCGGTGCCCGATGCGGAGATTGTGGGGTTCTACCTGCTGAATAGCGGCGGGAAGGGGGATAACGAGGCGACGCTCGACTACTTTGACTACACCACCAGCACCTACTACCGCAATGTGTACGCGGAGCGTAACCCAGAGGCTGTGCCGGAGCTGGGTGACAATGGGGTGGATGTGCAGGTGTGGAAGGGGCGGCTATACGTGGTGCTGAACGGTTCTCACCGGGTGGAGGTGCTGGATGCCTACACAACCCGTAGGCTGGGCTCGGTGGCGGTGAATGACTGCCGTAGGGTGGCGTTTGATTCGACTTCGGGCTATGTGACGTCGTACTACAAGCGCAGCGCGCAGCAAGACCCCCGACAGCTGGGTGGGGTGGTGCGCTTTGACCTGCAGAGCCTGGCGATAACGGGAGGTATTACGGTGGGGTACCAGCCAGAGGACATGCTGGTGCTGAAGAAGAACACGATGCTCGTGACCAACAGCGGGGTCTACAATGCACCAGACTACGATGATCGGCTGTCGGTGATCGACCTTGAGAACTTTACCCAGCGCGGGTATGTGCGCGTGGGGCAGATGCCGTGGGAATTGGCCGAGGATACGCGCGGCAATGTGTGGGTGAGCACCCGGCCAGCGGGTGGGCGAGGGCAGATCTACAAGGTTCGGCAGGATGATGAAGGGTCATTCATGCAGAACTCCAGCCCCATAGGGTTCAAGTGCCTCAGCATGGCGCCCTACAATGGGACTCTTTACGCTATAGGCGGGGAGCTTTCACCGGGGGGGCGCCCCACGAATTTCGCATTCTGGAAAGCTCCGATGCGGGGGATTGTTGTCGATTTCTCCCCCATAGCCATGAAGCAGGGGCGCAATGAGATTGAGAGTCCCACTTCGCTGGTGGTGAATCCCGAGACGAGGGAATACCTTGTGACGGATGCGCGGAACTACACCTCTAGCGGCATGCTCTACTGCTATTCTGCTAGCGGGAATCTACTGTGGAGGGTGCGAACGGGTATCATTCCTCGGAAGATCGCCTTTGTGTGGAGAAAACGCGGCTAGTGTGTGCCGTTCACGCGTGATTCCCCATTCTGTGGGGGGCGTGAGTATTCATTTTTTTCGTTTTGCTATGAAGCATCGAGAATACCTGTACTGGCTGGTGCTGCTGTTACCATCGCTGCTGTTTGGGTGCAAGGATAAGGAGGTGGTAAGAGGGCTCGATCTGGGTATCGACCCAGTGTATACGGTGGAGCGCCTGCGCCCGCTATCGGTGGTCTGCTACGTGGAGGGCGGGCGCTACAGTTGGCGGCTGCGCCACTATAAGGGTGAGGGCGAGGAGCGGGATTATGACAGCGTAGTGGGCACAGACCAGGGCTGCGTCCTCTTCCAGGCGCGCGAGGGGGTGTATGGCTACCAGTTTGACTACTGGGGCGAGATGGGGCACCTGACCCGCCATTTCGACCTCTACGTGTCTAAGGAAGGGCAGTCCTACAGCCCCTACGCGGTAGATGTGCTGGACTACTCGCCAGCGCCGGGCCAATTGGTGAATGTGCTCCCCTCAATGCCGCGGGAGAGTACGCTGGAGGAAAGGCTCTATCGGTGTCGTAAGGCGATATGCGGGAAGCCCAAGGGGCAGTCGGTTACTCTGGGGGGCTTTGGTGGCAACATCACTTTGGGGTTCGACCACGTGGTGGTCAATGTGCCGGGCGAACCCGATTTCTGCATCTACAGCGATGTGCAGGAGAACAGGCCGCCGGAGAATCCAGAACCCGGGAAGCGCTACTGTAATAGCGAGCCCGGGGTAGTAATGGTGGCCTTTGACCGGAATGCGAACGGGCGTCCCGATGCGGACGAGTGGTATGAGATTCAGGGCGAGGTGCCTGAAGATCAGCTGGTGCGTCAGTACGAAATTACCTATTACTACCCTAGCGGCACGCCTCCCACCGTGGCAGACAGCGCGGAGGCGAGGAACTATGAGAATCCCAACTACATACGCTGGGAGGATAACCAGGGTGGTTCGGGCTACATCCCGCGCCTCAGGGGGGGGAGCGGCAATATCTACTGGCCTAGGTGGGAGCAGGAGCAGACGAAACTGACGTTTCGGGGTACATTGCTCCCGAAGAATGGCAGCGAGAAGTGGTATCTGGAGGAAGGCATCGGTACCAAAAAACTCAAGGAGAATACGGTGCAGTGGGCGCTGCCCGATGGCTATGTGGATAATCTGCCAAGTAAAGGGGGGCAAAAGTTTGACATAGGGCGGGCGGTGGATGCCCAGGGTCATCCGGTGTATCTGCCCGGCATCCACTTCATACGGGTGTACACGGGGGTGAATGTGCAGCTGGGATGGACGGGCGAGTTCTCCACGGAGGTGAGCGGTGCGGCTGACCTCCACCTGTTGGAGTAGATGGTCAGGGTGTAGCGAGGCCTCTACCTCCCCTTGGCAAGCGTGTTCAGTGCCATTTTTTTGAAGGGGGGCAGGATAAGGGGGGGCGTGGGCAGATGGGGGGTATGGTTGGCATGGGGGAGGCAGCTTTCGGCCAGCCCTTCAATGGTGCGGTAAGATTTAAAGATTTGGGAGGTCTATTGCGTTATTCTGTTCTAGACATCTGCCCCACTCAAAGCGTCTGGGAATTACTATTCAACAGTCCTAAAGATTGAGCCTTAACCCACGGTACGGCCGTAGTTGGCACAACGGCAAAATGCGAGGCGCAATACTCGATGGCGAGGTGCAGCAATACCCGCAAGGCGCGGCTTCTAGACGGCGGCGGGTGCTGGCGGCTCTGCCGGTGGCATGGCTATTGCCGCTGCTTGTGCTGCTGGGGGCCTGCGAGGGGCGGAAACCTGAGGGTAGGCAGCGCGAGGGAGTATGCTACGCCAAGGGTTTTAGGCTGGAGAGCGCGGGTGCTGGAGGGCAGCTGCTAACCGTGGTGCTAGATAGCGCGGCGGGGCTTAATGCCTACTATGCCTGCGGGGAGGGCAATGGGCAGCTGCAGGATTCGGTGCGCATATTGCCGCCTTCTCCCAAGCGGATAGTATGCCTAAGCACCACGCATATCGGATTCCTCTCGGCGCTAGGGGCGGCTGATAGGATAGTGGGCGTGAGCGGAGTGGATTGGGTGAGTTCGCCTGAGGTTCGGAAGCGGATAGATGCTGGGCTAGTGGTGGATGTGGGGCCTGTGGAGGATCTCAACATAGAGCGTGTGCTGGCTCTAAAGCCCGACCTTGTGGTAAGCTACAGCCTGGGGAATGGCGATCTGGAATACGAGCATTTGTGGGAGTTGGGAGTCCCGGTGCTGATGGTGAATGAATTCCGCGAAGAGCATCCGCTGGGAAGGGCAGAATGGGTGAAGGTGTTTGGCTTTTTTACCCAGAGCAAGGAGCAGGCAGATCTCCAATTCATGCGCCTGGCCAAGCGCTATGATAGCGTGGCAGTGGTGTGCGGGCAGGCTACATCTCGCCCTACGGTATTGCTGAATGCGCCGTGGAAGGAGTGCTGGTATATACCAGGGGCGCGGAGCTATGTGGCTCGCCTGGTGGAGGATGCTGGAGGTCGGCTGCTCACGGCGGGCTATGAGGATGGCGAGTCGCACAGCGTGAATTTTGAGGTGGCGTTGGGACTTGGTATGCAGGCCAATTTCTGGCTCAACCCGGGGGGCTACCAGTCGCTCGGAGAGCTTACTGCTCTGCATCCTGCCTACGCAGGTTTCCCGAGTGTGGAGCGGAGGAATGTGTACAATAACACGAAGCACCTGAACCCCAGAGGGGGGAATGATTTCTACGAACGAGGGGTGATGGAGCCCGATGTCTTGCTAGAGGATTTACAGTGGATTTTCCACCCTGAACTGGCGCCTCCTGGCTATAATCCCGTTTACTACGTAAGGCTGCGGTAAATGGGGCTGTAGCGGATTCTTGCCCTCGGCTGGCGGTAGATTATAGGGAATAGTATCGCATTCAAAGTGTTTAATATCCTAGTATCTAAACGTTTATACCTATGCCATTAGTCGTGCTAGAGGGGGGAGATGGGGTGGGTAAATCTACCCAATTCCAGCTGCTTAGGGAGAGATTAGAGGCTGAGGGGTACAGGGTGCAAGGATTGCATTTCCCGCGGCTAGATACTTGGCCTTACGGGGATTTGATCGCCTCATTCTTGCGTGGCGAGTTTGGCGGTCTCGAGTCTGTGCACCCCAGGCTTGTGGCGCTGCTCTACGCGGGCGATAGGGCTGAGGCCAAGGGAATGCTAGAGGAATGGCTGGCGGCGGGGGCGGTGGTTCTCCTGGATAGGTACTACGCATCGAACCTAGCCTACCAGGCGGCTAAAGTTCAGGGAAGCGCAGGGCAGAGGCGGCTCATAGAATGGATGCTGAAGCTGGAACTCCAGTACTTCGGTATTCCCGCAGCCTCGGTTACCATTTATCTCGATGCGCCTCGTCGCTTTACGGATGCCACGCTGGCGCATCGCGCTTCAGATGAGGTGCGTGATTATCTGGAGGGGCAGGCTGATATCCATGAGCAGAATGCTGATTATCAGGATAGAGTCCGCGCTGTATTCCGCTCGCTGGGCGATTTTATAGCGGAGTACCATGTGGTGGATTGCGCTGCGGATGATGGTGGGCTACTGCCAAGAACGCAGATAGCCACCCGAATATGGGAGGTGGTGGCACGCTATCTCTAGCCTGTGAATCTGGTTAATAGGTAGGATTTTTGCCAATTTAAGCCACCTACGGCGCCGTCTGTAAGGATAAATCCCAAGTATTGATTACCTTTGCGTAAACTAAACGGGAGGAATGGCAATGGACAGGCGGATAGTGGCAGGTAACTGGAAGATGAACACGACGCTCCGCGAGGGTGTGGTGTTGGCCGAGCAGCTTAGCCAGCTAGTGAACAGGATACCTGCTGGTGTAGAGGTGATTGTGGCCCCGCCGTTTACGCATCTCACAGAGGTTAGGCGTGCGCTAAATCCACGGATAATGCTCGGTGCGCAGGATTGCTCTAGTCGGGCGCAGGGTGCTTTCACGGGCGATGTGTCGGCCGAAATGCTTAAAGATTGCGGGGTGGAGTGGGTGATACTGGGGCACTCTGAGCGCCGGCAGTATCACGGTGACGACACCCCTACGCTGCGCGAGAAGCTGGGCAGAGTAGCATCGGTAGGGCTTAAACCCATATTCTGCGTAGGGGAACCGGAGAACATCCGAGCGCAGGGCCAGCAGAATGCCTGGGACTGGGTGGCCGGTCAGCTGAAACTACTCCGTGGGCTGGGCGATTCGGTGCTGCGAGAATTGATAGTGGCCTACGAGCCGATTTGGGCTATAGGCACAGGGAAAACAGCCACTCCCGAGGATGCCGGGTGGATGTGCCTGCGTATCACCCGTTGGCTTACAAGCGAGATCGGCGAGATAGGGGGAATGGTGCCGGTGCTGTACGGCGGTAGCTGCAATGCGGCGAATGCTAAAGAGATCTTCAGCCAGCCTGGGGTGTCTGGCGGCCTGATTGGGGGGGCGTCGCTAAAGCCCGAGGAGTTCGTGTCGATAGCCTGCTCATTCTAACGGATGGCGATGCTTACAGGTAAGGAGGCCAGCGATACTTACCAGAGCGTAAGGATTCGGGTACGAGACAGCGCGTTGCTGGAATGCGGGGTGCTTACCGAGCTGCTGGCAGAGGCTGGTGCGGTAGGATTCGCGGAGGAGGAGGGTGTGCTAATAGCCTACATTCCTGCCGATGTCTACTCCCCCGAGGCTGTAGAAAGCGTAGTGGGCAATTTCGACGGGGTGGCTGTGGAACGGTGTGAATGCCTACCCCCCAAGAACTGGAATGAGCTGTGGGAGAGCAATTTCACCCCATTAATGCTAGAGGTTGGCGGTAGAACTCTCCGGATTCGAGCCTCGTTCCATGCGCCAACAGTGGGGGGCGAGGAGCTGGTGATTGACCCGAGGATGGCGTTTGGGACTGGGCATCATGCCACGACTAGGCTGATGCTGGAGTGGCTACTAGGGTTGCCAGATCCTATAGAGAGCTGCCTCGATATTGGTTGTGGTAGTGGGATTCTAGCCATTCTAGCGGCTAAGCGAGGTGCTAGGCGGGTGGTGGCTCTTGACTACGATATTTGGGCGGTGGAGAACGCTCGGGAGAATGCTGCGCTGAATGGTGTGGAGGGGGTGGAGGTGCTCCATGCCGACCTTCACGCTTTACCCCAGGAGCAGTTTCAGCTGATGCTGGCTAACCTCACGAAGAATCTCCTGCTAGATAATCTAGAGAGGCTTGTGGCAACGGTGCGGCCGGGTGGGCTTATAGCCATGAGCGGATTTTACGAGGCCGATGCGTTGGCTTTGGAGAAGGCGGCCAGCTCTTTAGGATTGCGGAAAGAAAGGGAATGTACTGCAGAGGGTTGGGAGATGATGGTGTTTTTGCGCACTGCGTAGCACCTGGTAGATTTGGAGGAATGGTGGTAGATTCAACAGGGAGATCAAAATGGGTGGGGTAAGCATTGATGATGAATGAATGCTTAGCGGTGAGGGAATGAATGTGCTGGATTTTAAACAATCTTGGTTGTTCGGGTAACGATTTAAGAAGCAGAACACGCCATGCGTAGATTTAGGAAAGCTTTGCTATCTATTTCCATTTTGAGCCTATTGTTGCTACTCTCAGTGGTGTGGAAGCGGGAGGCGGTAGCGGGTTCTAGCCTTCAGCAATTCTCAGCCGATGCGTCTCGTTTTGCAGAGGAGCTTGCGGCGTTTTTCGCTGAGGGTCGTGGGATGTCTAAGGAGGAGAAGGAGGCAATGAAGGCCTTTAGTCGGCTGTGGGCTTCACCAAGCATATCGCCCGAGGAGCGTAGTGAGGTGGTGGCGCTGAGCAACCAGATGCTACGGGCATCCCAGCGAAACCGAAACTATTTTATACTCTGGCGCGATATACTAACCTATTACTTAGGCGATTCTATCCGCTCCCCGCAGTACCCAGAGTTGCTACGTGTGCTGCGGGCTGGGGTGGAAAGGCGGGGCATGATGGGCGCGGAGCAGCTGCGATTCTTGCAGAATACGTGGGGATTTTTTCGGGAGGGGCTCCTGAACCAAACATTGGCGTTCTCCTGGTTTGCGCGTGCCAGGGAGCGCAGCGTGCTTTATGAGCCTGAACTCTGCTTCCGATACGCTGATGTAAGGCTCGTATGCCGCAGCACGAGGGATAGCCTACAGCTCCATGCCACGTCGGGTTTTTACTATCCGTTTCGCCATCAGTGGCAGGGGCGGGGTGGAGAGGTACACTGGGAGCGTAGCGGATTGACCCCTGAGCAGGCGCGCGCCCTGTTGGGGAGCTATACGATAGATATGTCTAAGAGCCAATACCAAGCAGATACGGTTCAGCTAGTAGAGCCAGAGTATTTTGACGCACCAGTAGCCGGACGCTTGGAGGATCGGCTAGTGATGGGTGCTTCTGAGGATGAGATCCTGTACCCCTCTGTGACGACGTTTAGCAATCGGCTACAGCTGAAAAATAGAATTGAGGGAATTCAATTCTCAGGCGGAGTGCAGATGCAGGGTAACCGGCTTGTGGCTCTAGGTACCCCCGATGCTCCCGTGCTTTTTGATCTGAAGCGTAACGGAAAACCCTTTGTGCACGTAACAGCCGAACGTGTGGCTTTTCGCAAAAAGTCGATAGCTGCAGACTATGCCCAGGTTGTAATCCGAATGGGGGCTGATAGTCTATACCATAGTGGATTACGCTTTGAGTACGATGAGCAGGCGAAACGTATGCGGATGAGTCCAACGGATCTGATGATCACCAAGTCGCCCCTATACAGCTCGTACCATAACCTCCTAATATATTTCGATGAGATCCAGTGGCTTCAGAATCAGGATGCCAATAAGCTCATCATAGGCCCTCGGCTTGGGGCAACACAGGCCAACGCACGGTTCGTGTCGAGCAGCTACTTCAACCGGGAGGAGTTTGACCAAATGATGGCGAGCGACGATAGGCATCCGATTTTTGAACTTGCGAGCTTATCGCGTAAGCTAAAGTCACGGACTTTCCAGATTATAGACTACGCACGCTATGTGCACCAATCGGAGGTGGAGGCTAAGCGCTTGCTCATGGCGTTAGCAATGGAGGGTTATCTTCTGTACGATGTCGGCAATCAGACCGTTACATTGCTACCCTTCCTGTTCGATAAGGTGAGCGCGCGACTGGGAAAGCTTGATTACGATGCCATCCAATTCACCTCCACTGTGGGGAAAGACAAGGCTAACGCTGTGATCGATTTGGATAGCGCCACGCTCGATGTATTCAGCGTACGGTCGATCAATATCAGCGATTCGCAGCGGGTGGTGGTGCAGCCATTGGGGAAGTATATCCGAATGGGGCGAAACAAGAGCTTTAGCTTTAGCGGAGATGTGCAGGTGGGATTGTTTCGTTTTAAGGGTAATGACTTGTATTTCAACTATGATACGTACTCGTTTGATCTGTCAAATTTAGTACAGGTGTATCTCCAATACCAGACGGACAAGTACGACCTAGAGGGGCAACGGGAGCGTATCGATATCCTTTCTCAGCTTAGCGACCTTAAAGGGCAGGTGTATATTGATAAGCCAGATAATAAATCGGGCTTGCAACGGAATCCTGACTACCCCATTTTTGAGTCGACACAGCGGTCATTCGTCTACTACGACAAGCCCTCTATTCATGGGGGTGTGTATAATAAAGATAACTTTTACTTCGAGGTGCTTCCGTTTACATTCCACAATCTAAACCGGTTTGAAAAGAAAGATATCCTGTTTCCCGGTAAGATGTACGCTTCGGGTATTTTCGCTCCATTTGACGACACATTGCGTTTGAGGCCTGACCGGTCGCTCGGTTTTATACACCCAACACCACCATCGGGAGTGCCAGTGTACCAAGGCAAAGGTACATTTTACAATTCGATAGATTTAAGCAATAACGGATTGAAAGGCGATGGGGAGCTGGAGTACATCACTTCCAGAACGCAGTCAAATGAATTCTACTTTTTCCCCGATTCTACGGTTGCCGTGAGCCGATCTTTTGAGATAGCCGAGCGGAATGAGGGGATAACTTTCCCCGAGGTGAAGAGTAGCGTGCACCAGATCCGTTGGTTGCCTAAAAAAGATGTCCTGTACGCCTACCGGGGTGAACGGCCATTTGGGATGTACGGAGGCGAGGCTAGCTTTGCAGGCGATTATATGCTACAACCCATAGGGCTACAGGGGCGGGGCACAGTGAATATGCAGAAGGCGCAGATGGATTCGCGCCGTTTCATATTCAATGATTTTCACTGGGGGGCAGACAGCATGTCGGTAAGATTGTACACTCCCGGTAGCCAAGAGGTAGATGCTTTTACCTCGGGCTTGCTCGCTGGGCATATAGATTACCACACGCATGAGGGGGAATTTTGGCGGAAAGATGCGCCAATATCTGGAGAGTTGGATGCGTTACGGTACCATTGCTATGCCGACCTTATCAGCTGGCCTATGGAGCAGGATCTTTTACGGTTTAGAACCACTGCGCAAGCACCCGAAGCGGCAAAACGAGAATATCCCCTCCACGCAATGCTGGATAGAGATACCATACCTACGGGTTCGTTCTTTTATTCTACACACCCCGAGGAGGATTCTCTCTACTTTGTCTCGCCCAGTGCGACCTTCTATCTTGCCGATCCTCGTCTGGAGGCGGATTCTGTCCGCTATGTGCTGGTGGCTGATGCCGTAGCCTATCCAGATTCCATGCACATCGATATTGAGGCGAAACGGCGAATGCTCCCCCTGAAGCAGGCTCGTCTAGTGGCAGGAGTTCAGAATCGGTATCACTCTGTATACGATGCAGATCTACAGCTCTCTGGTCGATATCGTTATTTTGGGAGTGGGAAGGTTGACTACAAGGACGAGCTGGATTCTACCGAGACTATCGTGCTAGATTCGATATACGTAACGGGAAATTCTAGCGGAGACGGCGTGGCAACCCAGGGGGTCGGGTATATATCTAAGGATGCAGGCTTTAGATTAAGTCCCTATTTCGGCTATCAGGGGCATGTGATGCTAGATGCCGAGGAACGGAATCTATTTTTTAATGGTGGGGCTACGCCGCTTTATGCCTGCAATATGTCTGCTGACCGCTTAGCGTTTAAAGGACGGATTAATCCCGATAGCATTTATATTCCAGTAGCATCACCAGCGAAGAATATTGATAGTGGTCTGGTGACCTCTGGCACTACGGTGGCCTATGATTCTGTGCATCTGTACCCAGGGCTCATTACCCCGAGGTTTAACCCGATGGATAGGCCGTTCTCCGCACCAGCAGGTTTTATGACCTTTAACCATAAGTCGGGGCGTTTTATCGTTGCAGATTCGGGGTCGTTTCTTAATCCAGATTCGGTGGTAAGGCGTGTGGAATTTGATCCGAACCAATGCCGTCTGTTCACGCTCGGGAGTCTCACCATGCCGTTTGATTTCGGACAGGTTAAAACGTTGGCCACTGGTACTGTAAACCAAGATCTGAGCGATTCTACGGTTTCCTTACGCCTGTTTCTCGACCTGAAGTTCCTTTTCAGCTCCGAGGCCTTGCAGAAGTTGCAGCAAAGGCTGGCAGGCGACGAGGCGTTGGTTGACCTTGACCAGCAGCAGAATGTGTTTCTACAAGGGTTAAAGACTCGCCTAGCCCGTGCGAAATACCTTACCTTCACGGAGCTGTTGAAGCAGTCAGCACCAGTCAGAATCCCGCTCCCTGAGCTAGCAAGCACTATAACGTTTACCGATTTGCAGATGGTTTGGGATCAGGAGAGTCGTTCCCTTGTTAGTGTCGGTCGGCTCGGGATCGGCTATCTAGGTGGGCAGTATGTGGGGAAAAAGGTCAATGGCTACATTGAGATGATCCGAAGCCATAATGGCGACGTGTTCAATCTGTATATAGAGCCTAAGAGTGGGGAATTCTACCTCTTCTCATTCACTGGGGTTACTCTTTATGCCAACTCTTCTGATCAGGATTACATGAAGATCATCAACGATCTATCGCGCAAAAAACGTAGTATCGGGGCAGATGGGCCGATGCCGAAGTATATCTATATGACGGGAACGGATACTGAAAACCAGAACCTACAGGCGCGGTACCAGCAGCTTAAAAATAGAGAGGCAGGAAAGTAGGGCGTTGGGTGTGTTTGCCCATTACCGCCTGGGTACCCGCTAACGGGGAAAATAGTGGAATGGCTGAGGGGCTAGACCATATCGAAAAGGTATGGTCTAGCCCCTCAGCCATTTTCTTTACAGCTTTACGAACTGGAGCGTTCGCCCTTGGCCCTGATGATTATCGAGGCGAACAAGATAGCTCCCAGCGGGTAGCCCTGCGAGTTCTATCTGTAGTTTGTCTCCTTGCGATGGCGAGTATGTACGTAGTAGCTTGCCATCGATACTCAGGAGGCTTACCCGCTTTACGGATTCCTGCGGGAGTTGCAGCCATATAGCCTCTCTGCACGGGTTCGGGTAGAGGATTGCGTTGGAGTATGGCGTTTCTAGCCCACTCGGGTCATCCTCTGGTTGGTGGGGGTACTTTCGTACTGGAGGCGTTTTCGCAACGCTTACTATCGTAAAGGGAAGGGGGTTCTTTTCTCCAGCCTTGTTGAAATTATTGGGAAATTGTGATTTTCCTGAACCCTGATAATGGTAGGCTGTCCCCAGCTGATAGTCACCCTTGGGAAGGCTGAAAAAGCTCTCCATGCGGATGGTGGCCTTTTCGCCAGGCTTTAGCAGCACCCAGTGGAGCGCAGTGCATTGGGTATAGTATTTGGCGCCAGGCTTAGATACGTACCCGATAATTGCCCCGAAAAAGCCAGATGTCGCCGTACTAGGAAGGCTTACCTCAGCTTTCCAGCATAGCGGTTCGCCCCCATTTAATTGGTGGGTATTTTGCTCCACCATTCTGATGGTTAACTGTTTTCCGCCATCTTGAGCGATAGGTGTGGTATAAGTTATTCGTACTGTTCTCAGTGTATTTTTCGGTAGGTAGGCATTAGGCCCACCGCCGTTTCGCCCGTCGTACAGCACCTGTAGCCAGCCAGAATCGCGGCGTGGCCCTTTTAAAAATACCGTGATTGTGGTATCTGTACCCGGAGTGAGGCTAAGTGCCGAGAGATACCCTCCATGCTCGATATCCTGCCGGTTCGTTACAGTGTCTGCCTCCCTGTTGGCAAAGCGGAGTGCGTACTGGCTGTTGTATAGAGTATTGCCATCATTCCGCAGGGTGAATCGTATCGCATTCATCGATCCTCTAGCCAATGCCCCCACCTTCAGCTCGGTCACCCTGAGCTTCGCCACAGGTGATTCTGCCGCAATATGGATTCCTCGCCCATCCACCCTAAGGGTGAGATGCTGTGGGCTCTGCTGGTTGACCAGGGTTAGGTGCCATCCGCTTTTTCGCTCTACGCCCACCAGCGGACGTATGGTGTATACCCCGGGTTTTAGGCTTAAATTGCTGAGCAGGATCTTTAGGCTAGAAACCCCTCTGAATAGAGAATCCACCCGGTAGCGTTTCTCGTGTTGCGCTACCTTTACGAGTTTTCCTGTAGCATCGTAGATTCCCAATGCTGGCGTTACTACCTCTGGCTGCAGCATAAGGCTGAAGAACTGGTAGATGGTGATGGTGATGGTTTCGTTTACCCCGTAGTCTTGCTTCTCGGGTTTGAGCGCATCTACTATGAATTCTGGATTCACATCCTGCCTACGCTCAATGTTTGGGCGGAAGCGAGATATGGCTATTTGTCCCAAAATATACCCACTTCCCCCGCCAGCACCCGTACCGCCAACTTTAGGGTCGAGGTCGAGTAGCGAGAAGTAGCCATTGCCGTAGCCACTCCAGCCCCAGTTAAAATGGAAACGTCCCTGCCCATCGTAGCCATCGCAAACGAAGGCGTGCGCCCCATTTAGGCTACCCCCAGCGTAGTAGACAGGGTAGCCCGCCCGAAGCTCACCGAGCAGGAGCCCTTCCCATGCGTCTTTACTCATGTACTCTCTGAGTGAGAAACGCAGTTCATTGCTGTAGCGGAAATTTTGCACTACAGCTTTGGCAGCAATGTGCGAGTAGGCTCCACTCCCCTTAGCGGAGTAGTTCATGCCGCAGGCAGCCCCCACCTCATACATTAACCGTGCTACGGCATCTTTAGAGGCTTGGCTCGGAGTTCCTGCCGTGTAGTTGCTTTCCATTGCCTCCCAGTTGTAGGGGTATTTTCCCAGCTGTTCACTCATAGAGCGCACCTGGCCGCCACTTCCCTGGTACGAGTAGCGCACAGTGCCATTCAGGGGGCGAGCAGGCCAGCTTACATAGCGCATGATTTGCGACAGGGCAGTGGCAACGCACCCTACTGGGGTATGCTGTCCGTTTGGGTCTTTTGGGGTGTAGGCATTGTAGGGAGCTCTTTGATCCCATATGATGTCGCCCAGGAGTGGAGCGATGGCCGAGCCTCGAGGTTTGGGCTTAGCCACCATTCTGCCCTCTCTAGCCACTGTGCCCACATATTCACGGCATAGATCTAGCCAGTACGCTAGCCCCTCGGGCATCTCCCCCTCCTTTGGGAAAGTCGCATTGCGTGAGTAGCCTAGCACAGCCTCGGCGAGGTCGTCGCCCGCCACTATAGCATAGCCACTGCCGCTAGGAGGAGAGAATACGTAGAACTCTGTGCTAGCCTCAGATTGCGCCCCTCTGGAGCCTTCTGCCCGCACACCATACGCCTCGCTAGCCGTGTATACTAGCACGAGGTCATCATCGGTAGAATGCTGTGAATCCATCGTATTCCTGGGTTCTGCCTCCCCGCGGTCAACTATGGAATCACCCGTCTGAGGTACAGAATCCTGCGTACCCAATATGCCAAACTGGATACCCGTGCTGGTGTTTGCGTTGGCCTGCCCGAGTGCTGGGGTCTTCCTCAGCAAGATTTCCCTGGCTATAGCTTTAGCCTGCTTTCGGGTTATAGGGCCAGCAGAGGTGCTGATACTCCACAGCCCTAGGAGCGCAATGAGAGACCACGCCCACCAGCGATTCCCTTTGTGCTGTTTCTGCATGGCGGTATCTCTAGCCCTTCCATGTATGCAACTGTGCCGTACACGCAGTGCTACACCAGGATTTTGCTATAAATAGAGCGCCCTACCCCCATCAGCTACGTGCGCTAGAACTTCTTGTACTTGTAGGTATACATAACCCGGTACTTGTAGGGAGCGTAGTAGGAATCCACCTTCACCATATTCCCTTGGCTATCAAACTGGGAATCCTTCTTCGATATTAAGCTAGGTTCCCCATCTATCCACTGCTCCCGCACCAGGTTACCCTCCTTGTCGTAGCCGTAATCGCTATTCACCACCTCTTTGCCGCTGGGGGTGGCCTGCATCACCTGCACCAGCTGCCCCTTGGCATTGAACACGTACCGGAGCGCATTGCGGAGCTTACCCTCGTAGAATTCGCTTTCGGTGGCTATGCGCCCCTTAGAATCGTAGGTGTATTCCACACGTTTCCCCTCTTTCCCATCTGCGTCGAATTGGGTGTCGGTTAGCAGGTTGCCATTATCGTCGTACACCTTCTCCACATTGTGGGGCTTGCCATTCTTCGGGGTGATGCGGATAATCTGCTTTGAGCCTTGGTAGGAGTAGATCCATCGTTCGTTCACGGTGTTGTCTGCAGCGTAGCGCGTTATATCAGACAGCCGTCCGTTGGGCAGGTAGCTGTAGGTTATCTTGTAGTTTGCAGTCCCATCAAACCCCGTTTCCTGCAGCTTATTCCCGTTGGCATCGTAGGTGAACTGCTGCTTGTAGAAGAGTTTCATCACCTTCTTCCCCTTGCCGCCCATTGCCACGGCCTCCTCCTTGCGGTACTCCGTTTTAAGCCCCTGGGCATTGTAGGTGTAGTAGTGGCGGCTCGATTCATCGCCATTCGCACGGTAATTCACTATGCTCAGCGGGTTGCCATTCGTGTCGTAGGTCGTTACGCAGGTTTTGTATCCCTCGGCATTGGGAGTCGATTTGGTGTACTTGTGGGTGAACTGCGTCGACTCCTGAATGTGGTTATCCCGCATTCGCTGCCTCTCCATCGCTTCCCGGTCTAGTTGAGCCAGTACCGGCGTGTAGGCCAGTGCCAGCAGTAGGACGCATAGGGTTACGTATCGTTTCATCTGAATGGCTTTCTATTTAAAAGGCGAGTTTTTACTCAAAACGGCAGAACACGGGCTTACTACCCGCTAAGCGGACTCTACCCGTACTGGATTCTCCCGATTTGCTAGGTGTTTAATGACCCTCGGCTAGCAGGGGACTCCCATCGCGATGGGGCTGAATTAAAATGGTGTAAGACAATCATATAATATCCTATTCGGTAGCCTCTCCATCTCCTCCCCCCCCCCAAAAAAACTAGCCCGGCTTGCTGCCCTCCACCCGTAGGGGAATAGTCACGCAGAGTTTGAAGATTGATAGGTCTTGATTGGCAGGTATAAAGTTGTAATCAAGCTTGCTCTGGCTCTTTTTGGCAACCTCTATGAGCCCAAGTCCAGCGCCTCCCTTGGCGGATATTGCCCCGTAGCGGAGCTGTTTCATGTACATGAGGCGATGCTGTACCGCCGAGGCCGAGTTCAGCTCATCCATTCGGGCTGCTAGCTGCGCAATCTGTTTGTTTAGCACAGCGTTAGACACTCCGATTTCCACCAGCGTGCGCTCTATCCGCATTATGAATACCACCTGCCGATCCCAGAGAGGCCCCAACCCGAGGTCGGAATGCCTGTAGCAGTTGTCTAGCAGCTCGCTCACTATGGTGAACACCCGTTTTGCCACCCCAGGGTCTTTGCCCACATTCAGCACCTGCTGGCTGCAGGTTTGGGTTAGCCAGACCACCATCTCGTGCGAGATCCTCCCCTCGAAGCGGATTGGCAGAGCCAGGAGATGTTCCACATCGCCCAGCAGCTCCCTAATCCTCATTTCTAGCTCTCTCATCGTGGCGGCTCTATTTCGAATCCGATTACTGCTCTCTATCCCGAAATGCCTTTGCTCCTTCGAACTGGCTGACCCCGCATTGCCCTGCGGAAGTACTGAAAGCGTGCGCCCCTAGCCCTCGTATTCCTTTTGCTTAGCTCGGGGTGAACCATGGAGAATGGAATCTCCCCGGAGAAGTGCGTTGCGCAAGACCACAGTTTGTTGGGTACTATAGCGTTATGGTATTATCCTCCTTTTGAATTAGTGCGAACATCCCTGTTTTCTTCTCCCTCTTCTCGTATTCCTTTCCTCCCTGTTTTAGGCTATACGACTAGAGGCGTTTGGATGTTGCACGCTATTCCATCAATGGGATCTTCTAGTGGGCTAAATGGCCGAAATCGTAGCTCCAATGTTAAAATTAACCAATTCTTCGCATGCCTATTCAGTAGGTGGCTAAGCCGTCGCAAAGTTAGCGAATATTTCTGTAGTACGCACCCTGGTCGAGGGTGGGGTAGGTTTTTCTACTCTACCAAAGCCCGCATAGGCGTTGGCCCGTAGAACAGCTGGCGTTCGGGGCTGAATACCACTAGCGATCCCAGCTCTACCCGTTGCCCGTCCAATTCCACCCAATCCACATTTTCGTAGGCACGGAGCGTATGCTTGCGGCTCTTGACCTCGAGCATCGCCCCTCCTTTTTTATCGCCGTGCAGTATTCTGGTTTTCATCCCCTTGAATAAAGTAGGGTGGGGTATGAAGTACTTCCCGTTCAGCGTGTCAACCCCATTAGGCCAACCGAGTAGCCCGGCCATGTAGCGATGGAGATCTGTGTTGTAGATCACCCCCTTTGGGGCCTTGCCCGCCGGGTGGTAGCAGGCTAGGAATACCTCCTCGGCAGTGTGTCCGTGGGTGGTGAAGGCTATTGGCGTGCGTGCGCTCATGATAGCGCTTACCGTGCGGGCAAGTTTGGTTCTGTACAGCACGCTGTCTTTCGCCATCCGCTCAGATGTGGGGATAGGGCTTAGCCTGTAGTTCCGATTTAGGTAGAGCGCCTCGCGGTCTTTGTCGGTTAGGGTGAAACCGCAGTGCAGCTGGAATAGCGAGTCGAGACGCGCAGGCGGGGTATTTTCAAGGGCTTGGGCCAACCATTCGCCAGTATGCCGGAATCGCATGAGTTGGCCGAAGAGTTCCTCCTTCGAGTATTCATCGTACAGCGGCCAGCTCTGGCGTCCTATGCTCACCCCGCTATTCCCGTGGTCTGCGGTGATTATCACAGCGGTATGCCCATCCCTTTTGGCAAATTCCAGCACCTCATGGCAGGCGGCGTCGAACCCAAGGAATTCAGTGGGTAGGGCTGCAAGGTCGTTGTCATGCGCTGCCCAGTCTACTTTGCTCCCCTCCACCATCAGGAAGAAGCCTTTCACATTGCCATCGCTTAGCTTCTTGAGGGCTATCCGTGTGCTTTCGGCTAGCGAGGGGTAGCGGTTACTATCCCTGTCCAGCTCGTATGGTAGATCCTTAGGGTTGAAGAGCGCCCACATACGGCTGCTCTTACTCTTGCGAAGCCCCTGTAGGTCATCCTGTAGCACCTCGTACCCCTGCCTGCGTAGGTGGTGGGCCATGCTGGAATCTAGGTAACCCGTTCCGCCACCTATCATCACGTCTAGGTGGTTATGCACCATCTGCTTAGCCAGCCTGGCGTAGTCAGTACGCTTTGGTCCGTGGGCAGAGCAGTCAGCAGGCGTTGCGTGCGGGAATTGGCATGTCACCACGAGGCCGGTTCGCATGCCCCGCTCAAGGCGCGCAGCCTCCAGCAGGGTTACTAGGGGGGCGTATTGCCGACCAGTATCTACGGGAACGAGATTGCTTGCGCCAGCATCGCGAGGGTAGGTGCTTACGAACCCCGTGTTCGAGGGCATCCCGTTCACGTAGCATGAAGTGGTGGGGGCAGAGTCGCCGGTAGGGGCATCCGAGCAGAAGGTGATTACCGTACCGCACAGGTAGGGATCTATGTTCAGATGGCGCATTTCTGGGTGCAGCATCCGTGGGTACCAGCGGGCTAGCGACACCGTGGGGAGCGAGGTGCCATCGGTTATCATCAGCACCACGTTACGGATTTCCTCCCCGTTTTGCGCATTGGATTGCGATACGCCAAGCCCTAGCCACAGCGTCATGAGCAGCCCAAGGGCGCCTACCATTCGTTTTCTCATAGCCTCAGCATCCTACCAGTCTGGCCATATATTTGGTGCACTGCACGGCCACAAAGATATGAATTTGTTTCCATAGAGCCCCCGCATTCATCGCGTCGTGCGCATTGCTTGGCCAGATTCTCCTAGCAGAAGAAATCCATTTCATCCATCTGCCCAGCACCTGGTACGCCCTGCCAGAGTTCATGCAGAGCCCTCTGCCCGTCGTCCCCCATATTCTCCGTAAACTGGTTCACGTATAGCGCGATGTGATTCTGCTGGACCTCTGGGTTCATGGCCTGCGCATGTTCTGCCACGTAGGGCATTACCCTTTCGGGATGCCGATGGGCTATTGCTACGCTTTCGGCTATCGCAGACTGCACGTGCTGCTGAATCTCCTTGGGTAGGATTCGCCGAACTAGGATAAGGCCGAGCGGGAGGGGTAACCGGAGGCTGCTGCACCAGAGATCGCCCAGGTCGTAGAGCTTTTGCAATCCGTGCTGCTGGTAGGTAAAGCGCCCCTCGTGGATCAGGAGGCCGGCATCCACTTCACCCGCAGCCACAGCCCGTTCTATGTCAGAGAACAGGTACTCCCGTTTCTTTACTACCTGGGGGAACAGACGGGAGAGTAGCGCATTTGCAGTAGTGTGTCGCCCTGGTATGGCTACCAGCGAATCGGCATCTATATGGGTGCGGTTCCCAGTTCTACCCACCACCAGCGGCCCCACACCTATCCCCATGGCAGCCCCGCTGCGAAGCACGCAATACTCCTGGGCTACCAGGGGGTAGTGCGCCGCGCTCACCTTCACCACATCGGGCTCCCCTCGGCTTGCTATCCTATTCAGGAGTTCTATATCATGTAGGCTGGGCGCTATTCTCCCCGCGCCCTCCACCATGCCCAGCACCAGTGGCCCGAAGGCGAAGGTGTCATTCGGGCAGGGCGAGAAGCACCAGCTTAGGGCGCTTATATCCATTTGGATGCTGTGTTTGAAGGTGGTGGAAGAGGGAATATTGCGCAGCGCGGTAGATGGCTTGCAGCAGGGCGGGGCTTGGGGCTGGTGGGACTTTGGTGCTTGGGCTAGCCATCGTAGTGCCCAATTAGGCTTTGGACGATTATCGTCTTACTATCTTCATCGATACGGTAGACGAGGCGGTTGGGGCGGTCGATGCGGCGTGACCAGTAGCCCGACAGTTCATGCTTGAGGGGTTCGGGGTGCCCGATGCCTACTGTTGGGGACTCCTTGAGCTGGTGGATCATCCGTTCGATTCGCTGTATGTAGGCCGCATTGTGGGTACTTTTGAGCTTTCGGTAATCCTGTTTGGCTTGATCGGTGAGTAGAATATTGTACATTGTGGAGCATCTATTCCTGTGCGTCGAACCAATCCTGTAGCTCTTCGTGAGTTTTGAACAGTGTGCATTGTCCCGCAGCGACTTGGCTCTCCGCACGTCTAATTTTCTCAAGGAACTTTTCGTTGGCGGGGGAGGCGTTGTGTTCGCGTCTCACGATGTCGAAAATCTCTCCCTGGTAAGACACCGCAACAGGTTGGCCAGATTTCACCAGCTCGAACGCTTTTTGCTGGTGCTTCTGGAACTCGCTGGAAGTCATATGTATTGGCTGTTCTTCAGCTTTTGTGGCTTGCTGAGATTCCATGGCAGTATTGTTTATCTTACGCAAAGGTAAGATTTTTGTACCAATGTGCCAAATCCAGCTCAGCAGTGTCCTGTTGGGATTCTCCATCAACCGCAAAAATGCCCATTGCACCCGAATTTTTAATGAACTCTACCGGTGTGCGGCATCGTTATAGGGCTTGCCTCACTCCTCCAGAAAGCCGTGCTCGTACACCTTGGGGGCCAACTTCACGGCCAGCGCCTCCAGCGCCTCCTTGCGCGCATCGTTCAGCGCATTGTACGTCGTGTCGGTGCTGGTGGGGTTCATGTTCCCCCGGGCATCCGCGCCCTGGAAATGCTGGCGGATGTCGTAGAGCGAAGCGTTGGGGTTGGCCTTGGGCTGCGCGTGGTAGTACCGCCAGAGGGCCCGCCCGGCATCGAGCAATGCCTGGGCTTCCGCAGAGAAGGCCAGCGCCTCGCGGGGCACTATGCAGTGCTGGTCGTCAAATAGCCCCTCGCACACCCGCCGATTGGGCCAGAGCCGGCCCGCCATGAAGTCGGTCATGAAATGCGACTGGAACTTCTCCTTGGCCCCCACCTCGTGCTCGGTGTAGGGAATCCAGTGGTTCACGCCCTCATCGGCGCGGATCAGGTTCTTGTGGTGCAGCAGGCAGAATGCCAGGCAGTCGTTCTGGAACTCCACATCCCGCCGCCAGCCCTTCTTGGGTTCGGTGAACTGGTCGCGGTTGTTGAGCCACGTTCGCTTTATGCAGAGCCGCACCGCGAAGTAGACTGCGTAGGGTATCAGATTGCATAGAGTGATGGCGTGTCCAGTACCATTGCTTGGAAGGTGTTGAATGCGGACGATCCCTTGGTTTTGTGAATCCTGACCTCTTGTTGTAAGTAAGCCTAAGCTCGAGTTTTTCAAATCATGCCACCTGTTGAGCCAAGAGTTCAAAAGTGGTTTACCTTGGGTGGTGAATATTTGCTTATTGGGTAATTGTTCACCGTGTAGACCGTAGACTGATGCATGAATTTTTTTAGGGAGTTGGTGCTTTATTCCAGTATTCCAAACCTTAAAACCGATGGCGAATGGATTGCTTTTCGAGTTATTGTCAAAAGTGCTTGAGGGGATCAGGAAGATGCTTTTGAGCTTTGCCTGGAATGTCTGGCGGAATTGCGCGAAGCTGATACCCTGTAGGGTCTTCAGCATGGAGAATTCGCCGATTATGCACCCAGGCATCTCCATGTAGATCCGTATCAGGAACTGCGCGTAGAGTTCGTTCGAGGCGCGCCCGAGTTCAGCCCTGTAGCGCTCGCGTATCTGGTGCCCAGTGGCCACCCCGGGCCGATTGCCCCCCGTGCCGGCCTTTGTCCGCGCGTTGGTGGCCTCCGCGTAGGGAGGGTTCATGTAGATCACCAGCTTCTTCCGCCGCTCGGGGTCGTCTACTATAGCTTTCAGCTCTTTGGGCAGCCTTTCGAACCCGTCGTTGAGAAAATCGAACTGGAAGACGTGCGATTCCAGGAGGTTGGCACCGTTGGTTATCCGGTCCCTCATCACGTCCACATCCTGCCGGTCGAGGGTGCTGGCCCAGATGTTGTACTTGTTGGTGAGGCCGTTGAGGAGGTTCCCCGTGCCCGCGGCGGGATCCCACACGGTGTACTCCTCCTGCCAGTTCTCGCCCAGCTCCTGGGCCAGGTAGCGTTGCGATAGCTCCACCCATTGCTGCGGGGTGTAGAATGCGCCCTTCCGCTCCCGGATGTCTGGGGGCACGAGCAGGTCGCGGCGATCCACCATGTAGTCCCAGTACACCTCCAGCGGTGGGCGAGCGTACCGGTTCCAGAAGGCGGTGTGGGCGGCCTGCCCATCGGTGAAGTAGGCGAGGTTCTCCGCGAAGAGCCCGGTCTCGTCTACCCGTCGGTTCAGCACGTACCTATCGCTGCGGAGCAGCACGAACAGCTTCTCGCGCAGGGTGAGGTTGTCCTCCGAGAGGAGGTCGGCCAGGAAGAAGTCGCCATCGATGATCCCCTTGGCCTTGAGCCCATCCCAGTCCACCCCGATGGTGCCCTTCACGCACGCCACCCACCGGTCGTAGATGAACTTGAAGTTGTTCTTGTCGACCTCCACCCGCGCCACCCCTTCGGCGGCGTTCCCGAGGTTATTCCAGATGAACTGGCGTAGCGATGCCTCGTCCTGCGCGAAGTGGAAGGTCATGGCCTCGCGTTGCAGGGATTCACCCACCAGCCCCGCGAGCTGCCGGAACTCCTTGGTGGTGTGGTCAGACGGGGCCACGTTCCAGTTGAAGTCGTTCTGGAGGAATACCGCCTGGACCGTCTCGTAGGGCACGAAGGCGATGCGCTCGCTGTTGAACGCGGCGAGTAGGCCGGGGGGCTGGTAGCGGTCGAACGTCCGTTCACGCCCGATGGTGAACACCAGCTGCACCAGCGCCTCCAGCAGGTCGGCCTGCCCCTTCTTGGCCTCGGCCCACACGAGCGAGATGAACTCCCCGGGCTGGCCGATGAGGGGGCGGTAGAGGCAGAAGTCGATTTTCCCCAGCGTCCGCCATTCGAATCGCCTGAAGAACGCCTTCCACACGCACCCCTTGAGATCCTCCTCGGGGGTGCTGCGCCCGAATCCAGTTGGGGGTATCCTGCCGGTTTTCATAAGCCGCACGCTAGCTAGTTTGCCGCGAAGGTAGCGAAAAAATGGGAATCATGGCGGGGCGGCGAATTGCGCATTTGGGGTTTCGCCCGGGCCGTCGCAATGCCGAGGGAACCGTAATAAGTAGAGAAATTCCAAAATCGCGACGCAGTGATTTGGGGCGCGACGCGGCACGCCACGTCGCTATGAACGCATCCGTGCCCACATGACCATGTGGGATATCACCACATGGAAGGGCGAAATCCGATAGGATGCGCGCATAATGGTGGGCAGGTGGGCGGGGGAATCTTCGCGAAAACCGCGAAGACCCCGCCCCTACAGTCGCAATGCTGGGATACCATTGCGGCAGACCGAGCGTTTGGGGTAGCGCGACGCGGCACGCCACGTTGCTACGAACGCATCCGCCTTGCCACCTCCTCCATGCGCATACCAAACCCATATGGAGATCCCACGGTTTTTATCACGCCGCGTTGGTTAGGGATGGCACTCGGGGGGGGGGCGGGCAACTCTCGGCCTGCCCCTACAGCACCTCCCCTACCAAGAGCGCAATAGCCAATCTCGCCAATTGATAGACATGGGATTTTCTTCTGTAGCAAACCCCACGGC
>LIIK01000035.1 GCA_001421095.1 Candidatus [Bacteroides] periocalifornicus
CTACAGTCGGGCGTTTGCGGGGAAGACGTTACGAGGTATGGCTCTGCCCGACATTTACGCCCACGCGGGCATCAACGGGAAACGGCGTGAAGGCGGAAACCGACGCGGCACGCTGCGTCGCTACGTCCTCCGAGGAACGGGAGAATCGGTTTTAAACCGCCGTATTCCAAGAGGGGAACCGCGGCAAAAGGCCCGTGAGGTTCAATCATTTTTAAAGGGTTCTTTTCCTTCTTGCGGGTAAACTGCTTTCAATCAAGCAATGCCGGTTCTCGAAGAGCGTAGCGACGCGGCGTGCCGCGTCGTTTAATAAGGGAAATCCCTTTTCTATCAATTAACGAGATTGGCTACCGCAATCTGGGTAGGGGCGGTGCTGTAGGTTGCCCGCCCACCCGCGAGTGTTCGCCCTGGCGGGATCTCCGGCGTTTGTAGCGACGTGGCGTGCCGCGTCGCGATTCTAAGCGTGCCGCATCGTTCATATGGGTTTTGCCGAGGTCTTGGCCTGCGGATTGCCTGCCCCAGCGATTCTCAAAAAAAACGGCCGACAGACCGAAGTCTGCCGACCGCCTTGCCATGAAAACGAAACGATTCCTTACCTATTTTCCCTCCATCACCTTCACGCAGAGGTCTGCCACGCGGCAGGAGTACCCCCACTCATTGTCATACCAGGCTAGCACCTTGATCAGATTGCCGATCACTTTGGTGCTGAGGGCATCGAATATGGCGCTGTGCGGATCGTGGATCACATCGGCAGACACTATGGGATCCTCCGTGTAGGCCAGAATCGCCTGCATCTCAGGCTTCTCAGATTCTGCCCGCATCATCGCGTTGATCTCCTCCACGGTGGGGGTTTTCTTCACGTTGCACACGAAGTCTACCAGCGAGCCGGTAGCGGTTGGCACCCGGACCGATACGCCATCGAGCTTCCCTTTGAGGTCGGGTATTATGATGCCTATCGATTTGGCAGCGCCCGTAGTGGTGGGTATCTGCGAGACTGCGGCAGCGCGCGAGCGGCGTAGGTCGTCGTGCATCCTGTCGAGAATCCGCTGGTCGTTAGTATAGGAGTGCACCGTGTTCATGAAACCATTCACCACGCCGAGTTCACGGTGGAGTACCTTCACCACGGGGGCTAGGCAGTTGGTGGTGCAGCTTGCGTTGGATATGAACTTGTCTTCGGGCTTTATCACGCTGTCATTCACCCCTACCACCACCATCTTATCGATAGAATCCTTGGCTGGCGCGGTGAGTATCACCTTCTTCACGCTCCCGCGGAGGTGGTCGCCATACCCGCCCTTGGGGCTCTCCTTTCGGCGAAACACCCCGGAGGATTCCACCACCACATCGGGCTCAGCCCTCCAGTTGATCTTCGCGGGGAGCGGCTCGCTGGAGAGCGGGATCGGTCGCCCGTCTAGCACGAGGTAGTCGCCCTGGGCCTCCAGGTGCCCGGGGAAGCGCCCTTGGGTAGAGTCATACCTCGTAAGGTAGCACATCGACACGGCATCCATGAGGCCATTGATGGCCACCACCTCGAGGTCGTCCCGCTCGTAGATCGCCTTGAATACCTGGCGCCCTATGCGGCCAAAGCCGTTGATCGCCACGCGTACCTTTTCCATTGCGCACTGTATGGTTTTAACGTGTTCGCCCTGCCGGGCTATTCGGTTACCTTCACACCGCGAAGTTACAAATAATTTTGCTCCCGCGACGTTCAAACTATGAAAAAATGGGGGCAGATTACTCGGGGGCCAACACCCCTTTCCCTTGGCGTATCACCCGTATTTCATCCTGGGTGCAGTCTACCACGGTGGAGGGGGTCAGTTCGCCTTGCCCTCCGTCAATCACGGCATCCACCAGCGCGCCCCAACGCTCGGCCATAAGCTCGGGGAACTGCCCGTACTCGGGCTCCTCGGCATCGAGCGGTAGCGAGCTGGTGAGAATGGGGCAGCCCAGCAGCCGCACCAGCGCGAGGGGGATGGCGTGGTTGGGAATCCTGATACCCACGGTTTTACGAGGCGACATGAAGCTCTCGCCGCACTTGCTGAGGCCCGGGAGTATCATGGTGAAAGGGCCTGGGAGGTTATGGCGCAGGACGCTGTACATGGCATCGCTCATGCGGGCGTACTCGGCCACCTGCCCTAGGCGCTCGCAGATGAACGAGAAGCGCGCCTCGCGGGGCTTAAGCCCCTTGATACGGGCAATGCGCGCTATGGCCTTGGGGCTCTCTATAGAGCAACCAAGCCCGTAGAGTGTGTCGGTAGGATAGATGATGACGCCGTCGGTCCGTAGGATTTCCACAAGCTGGTCGAGCTCCCGCGGTTGCGGATTCTGCGGGTGGACGGCGTAGACCCTTGCCCGATGATGTGTGGTCAAGCCCATGTGCTATAGCCTAGAAAGTTATGCGGAGAATCTGGCTGCTAGCCGTTCACCTTCTTGTAGTCGGCTAGGAACCTCGCGATACCAATATCGGTTAGCGGGTGGTTCAGCAGCCCTAGAATGGCTGATAGCGGGCATGTGGCCACATCGGCATTCGCATCAAGGCATTGGATGATATGGCGGGTATGCCGGATGCTAGCCGCTATAACCTGGGTGTCATACGCATAGGCGGTATAGATGTTGACAATATCGCGCACTAGGGCGATGCCGTCCTCGCTCACGTCGTCGAGCCGCCCCACGAATGGCGATACGTAGGTGGCCCCTGCCTTGGCGGCGAGCAAAGCCTGCCCGAGGGAAAATACTAGGGTGCAATTCGTACGGATGCCCAGCTCGTCGGTAAACTTGCATATGGCCCGTATGCCATCCTTGGTGCAGGGGATCTTCACCACGATGTTCGGGTGGAGCGCGGCCAACCGTTCCCCTTCCCGCAGCATTCCGTCATAGTCAGTGCTTATCACCTCGGCACTCACATCGCCACCCACCAGCTCGCATATCGCCCGGTAGTGCGCATGCACAGCGGCCTCGCCCTTTATACCCTCCTTGGCCATGAGCGAGGGGTTGGTGGTTACCCCATCTATTATCCCGAGTTCTACCCCCTCGCGTATCTGGTCGAGGTTGGCTGTATCTAGAAAGAAATCCATAGACGTATACAAATTAATCAATCTTCACTACTTAGTGTCTCTCGCAAAACCCTTCTGTACAAAGCAATACGGCGAACCCGCAGCCACGTGANCGCGGCTAGCGAATTCGCCGTACTGCAGCCCTGTGCTACTTGTCTGCTGGGGGCTTAAGGTAGGTGTCGAGCCAACGGAAGAACTCGCGCTGCCAGAGGAGGCCATTCTGCGGTTTCAGCACCCAGTGGCTCTCATCGGGGAAGAAGAGGAATCTGGCCTCTACCCCCCGCATACGGGCAGCATCAAAGGCGGCCATGCCTTGGGTGTAGGGGATACGGAAATCGCGCCCGCCGTGGATTATCATGATGGGGGTGTCCCAGTTGGCCACGTACTCGTGGGGGCTGTGCGAAAAGCTCGCCTGCGCTACCCTATTAGCTTTGTCCCACGGGGCTCCGCCCATCTCCCACTCGTCGAAGAACATCTCTTCGGTGGTGTAGTACTCCATCTCGCTGTGGAATATGCCGCAGTGGCTGATGAAAGCCTTGAAGCGCTTGTTATGATTGCCGGCGAGCCAATTCACGGTGTAGCCGCCATAGCTGGCCCCCACAGCCCCCAGACGATTGGCATCTACCCAGGGCTCTTTGGCCACATTGTCCACGGCTAGCAGCAGATCGCGCATCTCTTGCCCGCCGTGATCTTTGCTTATGGCATCAGTCCACTCCTGCCCAAAGGTGGTGGTACCCCGACGGTTAGGGGCGAGGATTATGTAGCCCTGCGAGGCCATAACGGCAAAGTTCCAGCGGTAGCTCCAGAATTGGGTAAGAGGGCTCTGGGGGCCTCCCTCGCAGAAGAGCAGGCAGGGATACTGCTTGGCGCTATCAAAGTTCGGCGGGAGGATCAACCAGGACTGCAGGGGTTTACCGTCGGTAGCAGTCATGTAGAGCTCGCGGACGGTGGGCATATTCACCTTGGCGAGCAGCGCATCGTTGATCTCGGTAATCTTCTGCTGCGCACCATCGGCCAATGAGATACGGTACACCTCGGCAGGTGAGAGCATGGAAACCCTATCGCCCACAAGTTCCTCCCCGGCTAGGGCCACCGAATGGTAGTCATGCACCCCGGAGGTTAGGGCTGTGGGGGCAGCTTCCTCAAGCCCGAGGCTGTAGATCTGCGTGGTACCCTTTACCCCCGCCGTGAAGTACAGCGCTTTGGAATCGGCACGCCAGCAAAGCCCGCTGGGGTTGTAGTCAAAATTCTCGGTAAGATGACGAATCTGACCATCTTTCAGCGACAGGAGCATCAGCCGTTCCTTGTCGGCTTCAAAGCCCGCTCTAGGCATGCTGAGCCACGCCATATACTGCCCATCGGGGGAGTAGGTGGGGCAACGGTCATAGCCCGGGTTGGGCGCGGTGAGGTTTACGGTTTGCTTGGTGTCGAGGGTGTAGAGGTAAACGTCTGAATTCGTGCTGAAAGCCGCCTCTTTCCCTTGCAATTTCAGGCAGGTGTAGGCTATGGCGCTGCCATCGGCATTCCAAGCTATCTCCTCCATGCCCCCAAAGGGCTTGAGTGGGGAGTCAAAGGGCTCGCCATCCATAATATCAGTGCCTGCACCTACCGTACCGCCCGCAAAAGAGGCGACAAAGATATGGGAACGCTCGCCCTCATCCCAGCTATCCCAGTGCCTATACATCAGATCGTCGTAGATCTTGCCGGTGGTCTTGTCCAGATCGGGGTAACGATCTGAGGCTTGGGGGATCATTTTAACCGACTTGGTGTAGAGAACCATATCGCCTTTCGGGGAGAGCTTGAATCCCTCCACATCGCCCTCCACATTGGAGCATTTCTGGAGGTTGCTCCCATCGGCCTGCATGCGGTAAATCTGAGCAGATCCCTCATGGTTCGACACGAAGAGGAGTGTACCATCGGCCTCCCACACCACGTTATAGCACTGCTTGAAGAAGTGGGTGAGCTGCTGGGCTTGGCCTCCAGACACGGGCATTACGAATAGATCAGTCCAGCCTTTATTCTGCTCCATGTCATACCATGTAGCGGTGTAGGCCAGTGTCTTACCGTCTGGCGACACGGCGTACTCGCCCAAGCGTCCGAGCGCCCAGAGAGCCTCAGGGGTAAACTTGCCATCGGCTATCACCACCTCGGTTTTCTTTAGCGTAGGCTCTTGCTCCATATTCTCCGTCGTTTTTTGCGGACGGCAGGCTGTGGCGGCCAGCATCGCCAGCACACCCACTCCCAGCACGGAACGTGAAGGTAAATTCATCTCAGGGTTCTTCATTTATAGATTGCGTCCGCAAAGTTAGGCATTATATTTTGAATAGCAAGCGATTTTGACGTTTTGGGCAGGGCGCAACGCTACAAAATGAATGCGCACGACGCAGGATACCAAATCGCGAAGCGATAAATACGCGGCGCAATGAATGCGCGAGGCGGGGCAATGAATGCGCAAGGCGGAATATCAAATCACAATGTGATAAATACGCGGCGCAATGAATGCGCGAGGCAGGGCAATGAATGCGCAAGGCGGGGTTGGGGACGCGACGCGGCACGCCACGTCGCTACTAAGATGCTAGGGCAACCCGCACCCATCCGATGCGAAGGGGGGTATACGCACATGGAGGCGACGGGCGGGGAAATCTTCGCGAAAACCGCGAAGACCCCGCCCCTACAGTCGGCATTTGCTGGGATGCTATTGCGCATCGCATCGCGATCCCAATGTCGCTATTGCCGCCGCCTCCATACGCATACCATGCCACCCATGGAAAGCCACGGTTATATAACCGTGGCGGTGTGGGAATGGCGAACACTCGCTACGTTCGGCGTCGCCCCTACCGAGAACATCATATCAAAACCCGTTAATAGTTAGAAATATGATGCCATTTTAAACGACGCAGCACGCCGCGTCGCTACAAAGGCAGATGCGCCCTACACCGCCCCTATCACCCTATGCGCATTGGAGTCAAAATCGCCTAGCAGCCCGCATGGACACTAGCCTGCAGGCTACTCCCCATTCTAAGGGTATCAGATGGGCTACCTTCGCGGTGCGAAATGGAGAATTCACAACACCGACCAACAAGCGCGACGCGGCGCGCCACGTCGCTACGAAGGCCGATGAGCCAGTGCCGCCGCCTATCACCCTATGCGCATTGCAGACTAATACGCACCAACATGGTAACCAACTTCCAGCTTGCAGCCCCCAAAAAAGAGGCTACCGCTATGGGTAGCCTCCTAATCCAAGAATTTGACCTATCAGTGAGCTATTGCCCCTGCTGCTTGAATTTCTCTAGCCCACTATCCAAGAAGGCGAGAAATGCCTTAGGATCGGTCTCCAACCCCAGGGGGCCTACCAGGATTTCCCCTTTTGGCGACACTACGAAGAATAAGGGTTGGCCGCTCACGTTGAATGTGCGGGCTTCCAGATCGATATTCTGCTTCCCGATGGTTTTCTTCACCTTCCCATCAGCTGGCGAGGTGTACCATTCGGCCTCGGGCAGCTCATACTTATCATCCACATAAAGCGCGGCCACTATGAAATTTTGCATCAGGTAGCCCGCCACTTCTGGGCGGCTCAGCACCTGGGCCGCCATGACCTTACAGTTCGCGCAGCCATGCCCTGTGAATTCCACCAACACGGGCATATTACGCTGCTGGGCACAAGCCAACGCCTGCTGATAATCACGATACCCCTCTAGGCCCGCGGGCATTTTGATAAAGTCTGCGTACTTTGGGGTATCGCAGAGAGTGGTTGCCGTGGTAGCAGACTGTGGAAGTCCTGTTGCAGCTGGGGCGGTAATGGTGAAATCATCATCGCCAGCCACGGGCAAAAATCCCGAAAGTCCATAGAGCTTAGCGCCAAAGAGCCCAGGAATCAGGTAGATGCCGAAGGCAAAAGCGGCGAGTGCCAGCAGCATACGGAGGAATCCCACATGGCTCATGGGCGAATCCATCTTGAACCTCAAATGCCCAATGAGGTAAAGCCCCAAGAAGAAGGCCAGCACGATCCACACGGAAAGGTAAATGGTGCGCGATAGCAGATTTAACCCCAAGGAGGAGTCGAAACCCAGTAGGAATTTCATGCTGAAAGCCAGCACGATAAACCCAAGGACGATCTTCACCGAATTCATCCATCCCCCAGATTTCGGGAGCTTATTCAGCCACGAGGGGAATATGGCGAACAGGGTGAATGGTATGGAGAACCCCAGCGAGAAGAATAGCATGCCTAGCACTGGCCGCACGGCCGCACCAGATGCCCCCTCAATGAGGAGTGCGCCAACGATAGGCCCAACGCACGAAAGACTCACGATAACAGTGGTAAGAGCGAAAAAGAATGAACCGATATAGCCTCCCTTATCTACCTTGGCATCGGTCTTGCTCGAAAGGCTCGAGGGCAGGCGAATCTCAAACATACCAAAGAATGCTGCGGCAAACACTGCGAACAGGAGGAAGAACACCAGGTTGGTGATCCAGTGGGTTGTAACATCCGTTATGAAATCGGCCCCCAGACCTGCCAACGAGACCAGCAATCCCAGCAGGGTGTATATGGCCACAATACTTACCCCGAAGACCAGCGCATTGATGAGGGCGTTCATCCTCCCTTTCTTTCCAAGGAAGAAGCTCACCGTCATCGGGATCATGGGGAACACGCAGGGTGTGAGCAGGCCCGCCAGCCCAGCCAGGAAACTAATGATGATGAAAACAGCAATAGGCTGCCCGGCCTCCCCTCCAACCTGGGCTGAAACGGCCTCTCCTGGGGTCAATGTCCCACCGTCGGGGGCTGGGGTAGAGCTCGACGCAGCGGCGACAGCACGGTCGCCGAGAAGGGCTAGTTGCGATGCAGCCAACTCGGCAGGAACGGCTACCTGTAGGTCGTCCTCATTCACCTCGCAGCGGGTGGCAAAGCAGGTTTGGTACTCGGCCAATACACTGACGGTGAATGCTGCACCCGCCCGTGGGAGAATCCGTTGGGTAAAGACCGCATTGCCCGAAAAAGATGTGAGATCCAGATTGAACGATTCGTCATGCTCTGTTACGGCATTTCCGGTCTCGGTTGGCTTACCTACGAGCTGGTAATCGGGGCTCTCGGTAAATGTGAAAGTGGTAGGATTAGGGCCGCCCTCAGGCAATGACATCGAGTACATGTGCCACTCGGAGGCGATGGAGGCCGTGAGTACCAGATCGATATACCCGCTATCAGCAGCCACGGCCTGCGTCTTCCAGGTGACCACTTTCTGCTGCGATGTTCCGGGTAAACGGAGCTGTGCTACCGCGCTTGAAGCCCCTAGCAGCAGCCCTAACAGTGCAAAAGACAGAATGCGAATGATTTTCATACCTTAGTAATTTCAAAAATATGCCTAACCCAAGATGCCGCACGCCACCGTGCGTAGCGAACTGTTCTACTGCTAGAGTGAAACCTCGTTTCCCTCAAAATCAAAGAATTTGTAATCGAGCAGGTTGTAGGACTCGTCTGGCTCTACTCTCAGCTTGCAGTGGAGCGCTTTGGCCACTTTACGCCGCCGGCAGAGTATCCCCTTGTTATAGTACGCAGCCACAAATGGATGGGCACGTAGCTCAATCCTATCCAACAGCCCTTTCTCTGTGATGATCTGTAATTTACGCTCAATCTCGTCCTCCAGCGCAATGGTGGAGGCTACACGCCCCGACCCCTGGCAGCACGGGCACTTCTCTGTGGTGTCAATCCGTTCCTCGGGCCTATGGCGCTGGCGGGTAATCTGCATCAGCCCAAAGTCGGTAATTTCGAGGATTCGATGGGTAACTTTGTCGTTGGCCATGAGTTCCCGCATCCGGTCATACACCATCTTACGGTTGGCCGCGGTAGCCATGTCGATAAAGTCGATCACGATAATCCCCCCCATATCCCTTAGCCGGAGCTGGCGGGCGATTTCATCGCAGGCTGCAAGGTTAACCTCTAGGGCGGTCTCCTCAGGGGTTCTGGCAGATTTGGCCCCGCTCCCGCTATTGACATCGATGACGTGGAAGGCTTCAGGATGCTGGATAATCAGGTACGAGCCACCGTGAAACACCACCATCTGGCCTAAGAGCTTTTTGAGCTGCTTGGAGACCTGGAACGCATCGAAAATCGGGACGCGTGTGCTGCTGTAGAATTTGACGATCTCCTGCTTTTGCGGGGCGATGGTGTTAAGGTAGCTCTTGATCTCCTGGAAGAGCTGCCGATCATTCACATGGATTCCTGTGTATGAACCATTGAGGTTATCGCGCAGCAATGCTGAGGAACTTTTGAGCTCGCTGTGCAACAGGCAGGGCGGCTTGGGGTTCTGGTGCAATACCTGTAAGCACTCATCCCAACGGGCCAGGAGCTCGTTTAGTTCTGCATCGAGCGGGGCAACCTGCATACCCTCGGCTGCCGTGCGGACTATTACGCCAAAGCTCGCAGGGAGTATGCTGCGCATCAATCGTTTGAGGCGCGCCATTTCCTCCTTGCTAGAGATCTTAGACGAGACCAAAACCCTGTCGCTAAAGGGGAGTAGTACCATATTCCGCCCCGCGAGGGAGATCTCGGTGGTGAGGCTTGGGCCCTTGTTGGAGTAGGGTTCACGGGCTATCTGCACCAAGATGGTCTGGCCGCTCTTTACCAGATCGGTAATTTTTGGGAGCTGCTCGGGTGCAATATTCACCCGCTGCGCCTCGCGTTTACTCGCAAGCGCCTCTTTGGCTTCGGGGCTATCAGTGCGGAATGTAAATCGGGCTCGGGCCTCCTCAACGCTCAACGTCCTCCCCTCGCGAAGCGACTGCTTCACCCTGCTGGCCATGAAAGCGTAGTGCAAGCCAAGGTCCTTAAGGTGCAGAAAACCCTCTTTTTTGAAACCGATGTCAACAAAGGCGGCATTATGGTTCAGCATCACCTTGCGCACAACGCCAAGGTAGATGTCGCCTACCGAGAACGAGGCGTTTTGGCGCTGGCTGCGAAACTCCACGAGATTCCCATCCTCTAGCAGCGCGATCCTCGTCTCTCGGGTCTGCTTGTTGAGATCTATTACTAAATTGGATGTCACAGAATTATAGAATAAAAGCACTAACCCTAAAAGGAGAATCGCACACTGGATTTCACCCCAGCATGGATTCCCACGGTCAGATTAGCGCTCAAAAGCCACATTTTGACTGGTGATTCAGCCTGAGAAGGATGTCCGCCCGTCTCTCTATACCGAAACAACGACGACAGCTCGAGGAACTCCTCACCAGTGCTGCCAAGCCAAATCTTTACTGAAGAATATGTCGAAAATCCGACGACCAAACACTAAACAGCTTCGCCAACGAAGCCTCTACGCTACCATAGAATCCGCAGGCATAGCATGGCTGCAACACCTCTGCACCCTGGGAACACGCAAGCTCTGGACGCACACAAACGCCCTTGCACTACGCTTACCTCTTCGCAAAGGAGCGGCTGAAATCCTATGCTTCAAGAATCCACGAAAACCGACTGTTGCGCCCTTCTGCGATATGCCGATGGTGCAACCCAGTAGAGCCAAGGCAAAGCATACAGTACTCTGCGCTTGTGCCCCCGGAGCTGCACCATCGCGCTACCTTACTTCTTCTTATGCCGATTCTTACGCAGGCGTTTCTTACGCTTGTGGGTCGACATCTTATGACGCTTACGCTTCTTACCGCTTGGCATCGTCGCTCCTCCTTGGTTATTAATTAGTTAGTAGCACCCCACCAAAAGGCGAGGTGTCGATAGTCTTAGCGCTTACCCTGGGGTTGCCCGCCATTCTTCACCTTGCCTGCGAGCATCTTGGAGGGTTTGAACGAGGGAACATTGTGCGCAGGAATCACGATGGGCAGATCTTTCGATATATTACGAGCTACTTTTTCGGCTCGTGTGCGTACTACGAAGCTACCAAAACCCCGAAGGTATACGCTCTCGTTCCGTACTAGGGCATTGCTTACGCTCTCCATGAAAGCCTCTACGGTCTTCAGCACCGATATCCGCTCTACGCCGGTCTTCTTCGCAATCTCGTTGATCAATTCTGCCTTTGTCATTTCCTTATAGTTAGTGTTATTCTAAGCCTTGGAAACCGTGGAATACGGATTCAATTCGCACCGCAAAGGTAATACGTTTTTCTTAATCTAACGCACTTCTGTCCGATTTTTCGGTATAATTAACGAATTTTCCCTACTACGCCCCCCCGATTACACCTCCCTGATACCGCGGAAGAAATGCGAATTGCTCTTCAGGAAACAGAGCCGCTCTTACCAGTAAATGAAAGGGTGAACGCTCGCGATGGCACTATGCTCAGCGCTCCCAGCTCTCCGACTGAATGCGGAATCGGCGGAGATGATGCGCATCTGCTGGGGTACTTTATTCGGGGGATCGAACAGGAAGGATGTCACTACACTCGATGCCGCTACTAGAATAATTAACGCCTGTAGCTTGATGGAATCACTATCTTCTCTGAGATTTTAAGCCCTAGGCTCAGGAAACTGGAAATTATTCAAGGCCTATTTGCACTTTTAATCCTGATTTTCAACGCATCAATAACGTCCAGAACCTTACTCCCCACTCAACTCAGGGGGCAGGCAAAACCTGCGTGGTATAAGACCTCTGCAAAAATTATATAAACGACGCGGCACGCCGCGTCGCTACAGTCTTCGAAAAATGGAAGTAATTGATTAAAAGCAATTTATTCGCAAGAAGAGGAACGCCCTCCTGTAAAAGATAGAACCCATGCGGGACTTTTACAGCGGTCTCGGTATGCTAGAGTGCCACGGCCACCGATGAATATACTTGATTGTTCAACCCCATTCAATCGCTAGCAGTGAACGAATAGCTTTGCAAATGGAGCAGATACGAGGATTTTGCAGTGGACTGGATGGTGGTAAGCCATTGTGTCGGGCTTCAGCAAAGGAGATAAAAAAAAGCCTAGCCGTGAAGGCTAGGCTCTAAAGGTCAAAATTTTAGGACAAACCCACTCTATTCTGGACTACTCGCTAGAGTCACTCCTGAATAGTGAATGAATGTGGAATCTGTTTTAAAATTCGCGGTGATGGAAATCGCTGCGGTCGCTACGCTGTGGACGTTCCTGCGCGGGGTTGACCACAATGGCGCGCCCACCAACTTCTGAGCCGTTGAGCTGCTGTATAGCACGCTGAGCAGCCCCGTCGTCGGGCATTTCAACAAAACCGTAACCCTTGCTCCTACCTGTGGTCCGATCCTTAATGATACGAGCCTCAGCTACGTCCCCGAACTCCGAGAACAGGTCCTTCAATTCGCCCTCCTGCATTCTGTACGGAAGGCTTCCAACGAAAATGTTCATGTATGAAACTGATGTTTTAATACGCCCCAAAGGTAGAGCCTTTTTCGGAAAGCGCAAGGCTTTTGGGTGCAAGGTGGATGAAAATTTATCGTATCTAATCCATCATAATACTGAAAATCAGATTATTATTTAAGATCAATGGGTACAAAATAATTGGTGCTAAATCCCAAAAAGTCGTAGTAAAGTTGGCAAAAAAGCATTGCAACGGAGCGCTCTTTATAGCGAAATGCACCCTACTAGTGGTGGGGGAGAATGATTCCTATCCTCGTCATTAGCCGGGCTACGCCCTCTCTTAGAGCAAGTGTTCGCATACACGCAGAGATTTCTGCCCGAACCTCTTCACTGCGCATAGCCTCTATAGCGTTGTGCAGGAGCGCGAATAGTTCTGGGGCCTCTCCCCGCAGCACAAAAGGGGCAAAATGGGCAGCTCGCCAAGCAGCGATATCGCCAGCCTGATTATCTACCAAAGCGATGGGTATTATTGGCGTAGCCTGGCTTAACACCTCATAGGCTGTCTGTCCCAACCCGCAAACCACCAGATCGGCCTCCCGCATACGCATTCGCATTGCCGAAGAATCGAGCCGTCCTACGTAGGTGAGATTAGGCAAATCTACCGGTGCTTTCGACTGCTCTAGGCTGGTGGCATAGAACTGCAAATCGGGAAAAGACTGCGCCAACCGGGTGGCCAAGTACGCAAAATGCGATGAGGTTTCGCCCCCGCCGAGCGTGACAAAGACCTCCCTTAATACCCCGATTTCCCGAGGAGGTAGGGGATTGCAAAAAGCGGGACGCAGCACTGCGTAGCTGAGTCCCAAGAGCGCTTTCGGATACCCACGCCAGCCCGTAGGTGGATGCTGCTCCAAGCCTAAGCTCCAGTCCACAACCCAAGCATTTCGGTAGTGGAAGTGGTGAAAATCGTCAATAAAAAGGAGATTGCCCGCTTGCGATTCCAGAAGATCGACCATTGGCTGGTCTACCCGGTAGGAATCTACCACTACAAAATCGACAGCGCTTAATGCTTGGCACACGACGCGTAGGTTTTCTACCCAGCGCCGTATTTGCACTTGGCATTTTTTTAAATCCTGAGTACTCAGCAGGCCGAGCTCCTTTCTGGTGCTATCAACGTACACGGTTGGAGTACACCCTTGCTCGGCTAACCACGAGGCCAAGGCGCAGCACCGTGTAAGATGCCCCTGTCCTACACTTGGCGAGTAATCTGTGAAGATTGCAACCCGCATAACAGTTTTTTACAATGCTTGAGTGTCACATCAGAAACTGCACAAAAGCACGGGGACCTTAAGCTACAAATCAACAGCAATCAGACCTTGGCGTTTGGGCTTCGCCCCCAGGCTTTCCTGCTAACAAACGTCTGTACAACAAGGTATAACACCAGCAGTGCGCTAATACCCGTAGCCAGACGTCCCAGATAATCGCCATGCAGGGCGTAAAAGGTAAGTCGACTTTGCAGTGAAATATTTCCCCTCAGCGCACCTCGCTTCCACCAACCGAGCCTGTTGGCAATGCGACCTGCAGGAGTAATAATCGCCGATATGCCGGTATTTGCCGAACGAACCATCCAGCGACGAAGCTCTATACAGCGAAGTTGGGAGTAGGTGAGAAGCTGGCGATACCCCGGGGTGTTGCCCCACCAAGCATCATTGGTAATCACCACAAGCGCCTTAGCCCCCTTGCGCACGTACTCGGTACAGAATTCACCAAAGGCTGACTCGTAGCAGATAATGGGTGCAACGCTGCCGCCTACATGCAGCGGGAATACCGTCCGTTCTGATGCAGTTCCCAGAGTGCCTGTAATACCCCCTAGATTTAAGCTTAAGGAATTCAAAAGTTTAAGATACTTTGGATAGGGGAGCATCTCTACCCCCACCACAAGTTTCGATTTGATGTACATCTGGTAGGTATCAGACGTATCTAGAAGCAAGGCGACATTGTAAGCATCATATGAACCCGTGGCTTGCGAGAACGAACGGGCTGTGGGGGGTGGCTCTTCACCCGCAGGGTAGTAACGTAGCGCATCAGCCCCTGTGATCCACTGGCAACCAGGGTGTCGTGAAAGGAATTCTCTGAGCGGCAGCACTTGGGAGTCAGCCATAATCTCGGTAAGCCACATGGGAACAGGAAGCGAGGTCTCTGGCGATACTACCATCTGGGTAGTAGAGGTAGTGGCTGAATCGGCTAGGTGAACCATAAGCTCAGCCTGCTCCACCGCACCCATACCCTCGAATTTCTCGTTCCAAGGGTCGATTCTCGGTTGGATAGCCACTACTTCCAGCTGCTCAACACCCTCCTGGTCATGGTATGTAGCTAAGAGGATGGCTGACAATGCCATGGGGGTAAACAGCACCAGCCCCCACAGAAGCAAGAGGGAAATCTTGATGCGTACCGACTCCGTAGGGATCCTTACTACCTGGGCTTCATTCCCACTGCCCTCTTTTGCCCGAGATGCCTTGCTTGCAGTAGAATTTAATCCTCTGAAAGCTCGCAGTGCGGCGAATAACGCCCCGTTGGCCAGTATAATCCAAAGGCTTCCACCCAGCACTCCAGTATACTCATACCACTGGACTATTGGGGTAACCGTACCTAAGGAGTTGCCCAACGTGAGCCAGGGCCAGGCTATCTCTGAATTGTGAAAGAAGTACTCAAAGGCCAACCAGGTTGCCATGAATACCAGAAAGGCTGTTCCCCACCCTTTTACCCTCCACGCCCATAGCGGTAGCAGCAGCATGAGTGCCATGAGCGCCGCCATTACGAATACCGCTCCTAGCATCCCGCCTACCGTGGCGCCAGCAATCCACCATACAGAGGCGAAATTCCACACGATGGTACTCAGGTAAAGGTAAAGATAGCTCTTTTTGTAGCTAACCTTATCCTCTAATAGCCGTTCCCAAAGCATAAACCACGGCAATAATGCCAATGGGAGTGTAATAGGACAAGCAAGCGTCCAGGGTACTGCTAGCAATAGGCCGCCTAAAATGGCCAAAATCCACTTACGCCCGAATAGCCGTAAAATCGCAGTTTTCATGCAGCAAAGATAGTTCTTTTCTCGCGTTTTGCTACACCCATATGAGACCTCTGCAAACGTCCTGTATGGGTTCAATCGTTTATATCGCTGCCCAGTAAAATGGCTACCTTTGCCCATTGCCCATTTTTTACGCAAAGGTAAAGGTAACCAAAAGGGCTGACACTTCGCATAAGGTGTCAGCCCTTTTTTTCATGGTCCCAAAAGTTTTACCAGACAGCAATAATCAGAAATAGCTAGATCTTCTCTACTTCATTTCGTTGTAACCAGCCCCGATGGCCATCGGGTACCGCAACCTCCAACCACTCTCCAAGCTGATCTAGAACCTGCACCTTCGTACCCGCATGTAGGAGGAAGAGATCCTTTCCACCCGATGAGGGTTCACCTTTCACCGAAACCACTGAGGGCATCACTACGGCAGCATTGAAGCTGTTCATCTGCCTTGCTGCAACACGGCCGAGGGTGAAGGATAACAGTGTTACCACCAATCCGAAAAGTCCAACGATAAGCGAGAGAATCCACACCCTCCGATTACGCAGGAAGCGCATTGCCAGCACCGCAGCCAAGAGCACCGCCACTGACACAAGGGCTAATACACCCCAGCCTATAGGACTGAGAATGTGGTAAAAACCTCTAAACCAACGTAATACCAGTAAATCCCGAGGCGGGCTAACTCTGTCCACTGTAAAAGTACGGGCTAACTCCAGATTGAACCTAGCATCCTCATAGTTTGGACTATACTTGAGCGCCCTTTCGTAATTGAGTATCGCTCGCGCGTAATTTCTCATTCGAAAGTAGGCATTCCCGAGATTGTAGTAGAGCTGTGGGGAGACCAATGCGCTATTCTGGCTCAAGAGATGCTGGTAGGCCAATGCAGCACTATCATACTGCCCGCGCTCATACATCCCGTTAGCCTGGGAGAATGTCCATGAGCCAGCCCCCCCCTTCCCCCCATTAGCATCCGCACCAATATCCAGCACTCCTACAGGTTCAGATGCCCCAGAGTCTAGTTGCACAGTCTGGGTTGTAGACATCGGCAAAGAATCTTGCAATCCTTGGGCTTTACCGCTTACCGCCCCCCCCAGAAAGGCCGTGGAGAATACGGTTGCAAGTACCACCCGTTGCAATAAAGCCCTGCAGCCAATGCCCATGTAGCTAGCCATCATCACTCTATATAAACTGCTCAATACCATCACTTTCTACTATTCAGCCACTTCTCTAGTCCCGAAATCGTTTCAGAGGCCCTACGGTAGAGATCCTCTTTAGACACGCTGTTCTCTTGGGGGGCATACTGTGCGTACTCGCTATCACGCAGCAATTCATACACAGCCTGCGTATTCGATTCTGGTACTTGGAGTTCAGCCAGCCTTGCCCGTACCGCATCAGCCGAAAGGTCTGCCGTTTCAATCGAGAGCTTATCGCTTAGGTAGCCCCAGGTAGCACGCAGTAGCTCATTGTAGAAGCTGGGATCATTGGCTTCGAGTAACACCTTGGCGCGCCGCAATCGTTTCCGCACTATACCACCTGCACGCCGCCCCTTGGCCAGCGCTACGTTACCCAGTAGTTTCTCACGCTTGCGTAAAAGGACGAAAGACGCCGCGAAAAGCAGCACCAGAACTAGGAGCAGCACCCACCAGAGCAATCCGCCTACAAAGCTATACCCCACCACCATATAGCTGGGAGTTCCTAGGAAAATATGCCGTATGTCTTCCCCCAGATACTTCACATCCTCCTTGCTCACTGTAGTCGTAACCCTCGTTGCCGACTGCACGCTATCTGCCCTCACAGTCAGCGTAAAAGCCTCGGTGGCCACGCTCTTATAAGCTTTGGCAGCAGGATCGAAATAGGCCATCTCATAGCTCGGGATCTGTAGCTGACCAGGGGCGCGGGGTATCATTACATACTCGTAAGTTATGCTTCCAGACTGCCCATCATCGCGCAATGCTACATTTTCGTTCACCTTGGGCTCGAAGACCTCTACCGAATTCGGAAGGTTCAGCTCTGGTTTCTGTAGCAGCTGGAGATTCCCCTTGCCGGTTATTATCAGCTTGTAGGTAATGGGCTCATTGGCCGACACCTCAGTTTGGTCTACACTGGCCTTAACCGTAAAATTCCCCACTCCGCCAGTAAACAATGCCGGCTTGCCTTCAGGTAGCGGCTTTACCTTTACGGTCTGCCGTGGGCTTTCGGCCACCGCTTGGGCCGCTCGATAGCTACCCATGAATTCATCCCAAAAGGACTGAGATTCTGCCCGAACCCTATACTGCACCTCTATCCGCATAGGGTCTATCTGGAGCTCTCCGCTCTTCTGGGGGAAAAGCACGTATTTCTTGATCACCCCCATATTGTACTCCCGCCCATTGTGGGTAACCCGCTGTAGGTTAATTTGGTTGGGGGTTTCAAGCTCTTTAGTCCAAAACCCTTTGAAATCGGGGAGTTTAACATCATCAAACCCCACGATGTCGAGGCGCGTATACAGCCTCAGGGTGGCGAGTATAGGCTCTCCCTGGTATACCTCGTTACGGCTGAGCTGCACGGCCACGAAAAAATCCTTTGACGGGTTGACAGCGCCCCTTGTCGTCTGCCTGCTACTGCGTGGGTTACCAGCACTGCCAGCCGAAGAACTCTCATCAGAATCACCCTCGGCATCGGCCTGTAGCACCTCCAGCGTATAGGGCGAACTCTCTAGCCGCTCGCCATCTATAACTACAGAGGCCGCAGGTATGGTGTAGGTTCCCGGCGAGTTAATCCTACACACAAAGCTGTACATGTAGGTCTCAGACTGCATCACCGAGCCGTTTGTAATCTGCACACTCCGCGATGTGCTCATTGAAGGCCCAGCCAGCACTTGAATCTGCCCCCACACGGGTTGACGGAATTCGGAACTCTTACCGTTGGCCCGAAATGTTACCTGAAACTGCTGCCCAGGGTAGACCTGTGACGGAGCTATAACCCTTAGAGAGTAGGGTTCTTTGGCACGTAAACAAGCGCCTGGCAGAGCGATAATCGCGAATACGACCATCGCTATCGCATTACATACCCATTTATTCCACATAATACCCTTGCACCTCATAGTCCCAATTCTGGATCAAGCCCCTCTACCAGTCCTTATTCGTTCTGCTCTTGCTACGTGTAGCCTTAGCTTTTTGCTTTTGCACCTTATCCTGCGTATCGGCCTCCTGACGCTCGAGAGCCTTCAGGAGTTGAGCCGCATCCTCCTGGGACATCTGCCCCTGCTGCTGATGCGCTTGGGAGTTTTGTTCTTGCTGATTACCCTGCTCCCTATTCTGCTCTTGCTGATTCTGCTTATCACGATCCTTCTGATCTTTACCCTGGTCCTTTTGTTCTTGACTTTGATCTTTATTCTGATTTTGATTCTGCTGGTTCTGATTCTGCTGATCTTTATTTTTATCTTTATCCTTCTGATCCTGATTCTGATTGTTTTGATCCTTATTCTGCCCTTGCTGTTTCTGTAGACGTCGGAGTGCCTCGGAGAGATTATAGCGAGCGTCCTCATCCTTCGGCTGCAGCTTTAGCGCTTGCTTGTAGGCCTCCACGCACTCGGGCAGCTTATTCTGCTTGAAGAGCGCATTGCCCAGATTGTACCACGAGGCGGCCTGGGTAGCAGGAGAACCGCCAGGGGCCGTGGCCAACCCCTCGTAGAACCGTTGGGCCTGCGCATATTTCTTCTGTTCATACTGAGCATCGGCAAGGTTAAAACGCCCTTTTACAGAGGTAGAATCAGCGTTCAGAGCCTTCCAGTACTCTTTTTCAGCCGCAGCATGCTCCCCCTTACCATAGAGGCGATTCCCACCCCGGATGAAGCGCTCAGGCCTTTGCCCAAGCCCCTCAGAGGGCAGCAGGAACAGCGCGCCCACAGCCACCATACATACCATAAACCGCCAAGACATTGCTTTATCCCCCTTCTGAATTAATACGCAGATCGTCCCCCAGTAGCCCGGTAGATACGCCCGAGGTTAAACCACGGATTCCGCCTCTCTAGGACTATTGTTCCCAGCACCAGGAGGCCGAGAGCAATGGCCAGGAAGAGCTGGAATCGCTCATCGTAGCTAGTGTAGTTTACCTGCTCATACTCTGCCTTTTGCATAGTGTCTATCCCCTCGTATATGGGGTCGAGCCCACTCTGGAAGTTGGTTGCGTGCATATATACACCGCCCGTGGTAGCCGCTATGCTGGCAAGCACCTTCTCGTCGAGCCGAGAGATCACCACATTCCCAGCCCCATCCTTCTTGAGGCCGCCGCTAGCATCGGGCAATGGTGCACCCTCGAGCGAACCTATACCCACTGTGAAGATTTTGATCCCTTGCTTAGCGGCCTCTTCGGCAGCAGAGAGGGGGTCATCCTCATGGTTCTCGCCGTCTGATATCACCACTATTGCCCGTCCGATCCCCTCTTGCGGGCTGAATGAGCGCATAGCGAGCTGTAATGCAGAACCCAGCGCCGTCCCCTGCTCAGATATCATATCGGTATTCACCTGCCCTAGGAACATCTGGGCCGAGGAGTAATCGTTCGTTATGGGGAGTTGCACGTAGGCACGCCCTGCAAAGAGAATCAGGCCGATTCTATCGTCGTGCAATCGATTCAGAAGCTGTTGGATTCCCAATTTAGCCCGCTCTAACCTACTTGGACGAACATCCTGAGCCAGCATCGAGCGAGACACATCCAGCACAAACATCACCTCAGCCCCCGTTCGCTTGGCCTTCTCTTGCCGCAAGCCGAACTGTGGGCGTGCCAAGGCCAGCACCACGCAGGCTATGGCCAACGAGAGCAATCCCCCCTTGAACCAGAACCGCCACTCCGAGGCATACGGCATCAGCATCCGCACATGCTGCGCATCACCTAGCCGGGCAATCCTCCGCCGTCTACGCCTCCGTGCCCAGAACATTAACAGCCATTGCACTGGCACTAGAAGCAAAAACCAAATGATTTCAACCTCGCCGAACCGAAACATTGCGTATTCCTAATTTGCACTGGGTTACGCTACTGCTGCACCTGCCCCACTGGTGAGGCCTGCCAACTCCGCGAAAATAGCTTGCCCTGCGAAATTCCAGTTAAGAAACCGTATACCCAACCCTCATTTGGGGCTATGGAAGCACCCGTAAACCCACGTAGCGCACTATCACCTCCGCCGCAAGCAGTAGCAAAGCGCACAGAGCCCACAGCCAGTATTCCTCACTCCTATGCGTATATTCATCCACATGGATCTTGCTCTTCTCCAGCTGGTCGATCTCCGCGTACACCGCCTCTAGGCTCTTATTATCGGTAGCCCTAAAATACTCCCCTCCCGTTAGCTGGGCCACCTCGCGCATAAGGGGTTCGTCTATCTGTACCTCCACATCCTGGTAGCGAACCCCAAAGGGCGTCTGCACCGGGTAGGGAGCCATACCCTTAGTGCCCACCCCTACCACGTATACCCTTATACCGTAAGCCTTAGCTATCTCAGCGGCGGTATAGGGAGCTATCTCGCCTGAGTTATTCATCCCGTCGGTCAGCAATATCACCACTCGGCTTACGGCATCGCTGTGTACAAGCCGATTCACCGCCATAGCCAAACCTGCACCTATAGCCGTACCATCCTCTAGCATCCCCATTTCCACGCTGTTGAACTGATTGATCAGCGTGGCATGGTCCAGCGTAAGCGGACACATGGTGAATGCCTCTGCAGCAAAAATCACCAACCCCATCCTGTCGCTCGGGCGGCCTGAGATGAATTGGATTCCTATCTTCTTGGCAGCCTCTATTCGGTCGGGCTTGAAGTCGCGCGCCAGCATACTCCCGCTCACGTCTAGCGAGATCATGATGTCTATCCCCTCGGTTGTGGTCTGTTCACCCTTGCTGAAAGACTGCGGCCTGGCCAGTGCCACCACCAGGAATACCACGGCGAGCGAGCGCAATGCCAGCGGTATGAAACGAGACCACGCCCTCACCCGGCTCCGTCGGAAATTGAGCAGTGCAAAACCTGGGAATTGAAGCGAATTCCGCCTATCCCGATCTCGCCATATCTCCCACCCCACCATAATGGGCACTAGGAGCAATAGCCAGAAATACCGAGGATTATAAAACTCTATACCAGCAAACATAGGCTAAACGCCAAAATGTAGAAACCACCACACCGAACCGTAAAATTTGAGCAGAACCTTCGCCCTACCCTTCTTTTCCTTCTAAACCACATCAAACTACATCCAACCCTACAGAACCCGAACGGTTGTCCACCATCCCCCACCTCGTCCACATCACCCCGCCAGCGGCTCTTCTGCCCTGGGAGCCTCCTCCGCAGTTGGCTGCACTCTCTGCTGGCTTTTTGTCTCTTCTGCAGCTATATCCTCCACAAGCGTAATGGCCGAATCTAGCGCGCCTATGCACTCATTCTCTAGCGGCTTATGCTTGGCGAATTTGGCCAAATCGGCCATTTGCAGCACCCCGCGCAGCTCATTACGCCACTCGGGCTTACAACGCTCCTCCACCTTGAGTTGCTCTAGGATATTATCCGTAGTCTCCTCCATAGCCCGCACGCCCCACACAGCCTCCAGGTAGGTGCGCACAGCGTCTGTAATGGTGCTGAAAAACTCCTTAGCCCCACGTGATCGCCAAGCCGACTCCTGCCGAAGAGCGCGTAGCTGCTGTAAAGCAACCACATCGGGGGGGAGTGTTGGCACACGGCTTTCTGCCTTCACCTCCCGATGCCTATACCATCTCCAGAGCAAGAAACCTGCAAGGCACAGCAGCAGCACACCGCCTCCTAGGAGCAGCCAAGGGTACACCTCTCGCCACGTTATTCCCTGCTGCAGTGGTCCCACTATCGGTTTGATGTCTGCGTAGGCCGTGTCACGGGGCACAAAGTCCACATATATCAGCCCAGACTCCGAGTAGAGCGTATCGACCCTTCCGCTGTAGCGGACAAGCACTGGTACCCGTGGTATTGCCTGCCAACCGCTATCATAGCTCGTTACCAGCAGGTGCAAACGCGAGGCGTAACCAGCACTGTCATACTGTAGCGTATCTATCACAGGCTGAGCATATAGCTCCACACCAGGACTTAGCTGCTCGGGAATCTCGCTGAATATGATATCTGCACCGCGCTGCGCCTGCACCTTTATCCACACGCTCAGCGAATCGCCCACCAGTATCGAATCGCGCCCCACACGGGTTACTATGCTCTGCGCCCACACATTAGAGGTAAGCAGCGCCACCAGCAAGCCCAAGAAGAAATAGCGGAATCGCACTATGGCATTATGCCGCTTTCGCCCAGCACGGTGCGTAGAGTATGCCCGCCCCCCTCCGTATCCTAACGCGTAGCCACACGCTTGCATATTAGCATTCACCCCAAGAATCCTCCACACTTTTCAAAAAAATAGAGACTTCCCAAAGCACCCAATTCATCGCCTCCCTGCCCTCCGTGGCGAGAAACCGCCCATACCCACACCATTGAGCCCTTTAGCACTTGCGCATCGGCTAGAACCGTCCTCACCCCCTCTGCTTGAAGAGCTTCACCAGCGGGTACACATAGTCTTCCGCAGTACTTATGTTCACCCAGTCGACCCCGGCCCGTAGAAAAGCCCGCTGCAGATCAGCCTCCCGTTGCACTGCGGCCTCATGGTAGCGAGCCCGAAAACCCGCATCGCCACTATCAATCCAGCAGGTTCGCCCGGTTTCAGCATCGCCCAGCCGGAGCAGGCCCACGTTTGGCAGCGTCACCTCCCGAGGATCGTACACCCGAAGCCCCACCATATCGTGCTTATTAGACGCGATGTTGAGCGCATCGGTAAATCGGAGAGCCTCCCCCTCGTAGTCCAAGAAATCGCTCAGCAAAAAGGTTGTGCAGCGTTTCCTTATCGCGTTGGTCAGATACCGCAACGCACCACCCACATCCGTCTGCTTACCCGTGGGCTGAAAGCTCATGAGCTCCCAGATGATCCGCAGGATGTGCTTACGCCCCTTCTTTGGCGGAATGAACTGCTCCACCCGGTCGCTGAAGAGAATCACCCCGATCTTATCGTTATTCTGGATGGCAGAGAAGGCCAAGATTGCCGCAACCTCCGTCATCACATTCTTCTTGGTTAGGAGCTCGGTGCCAAAGAGCCGCGAGCCGCTCACATCCACGAGCAGCATCACCGTAAGCTCCCTCTCCTCTTCAAAGACCTTGATGTAGGGCTGGTTGAACCGCGCCGTCACATTCCAGTCTATATTCCGCACATCGTCGCCATAGCGGTACTCGCGCACCTCGCTAAAGGCCATACCACGCCCCTTGAACGCGCTGTGGTACTCACCGGCGAATATCTGGTGCGAGAGCCCCCTTGCGCGAATCTCTACCCGACGCAAGCGCGCCAGCAGCTCCTTCTGTTCTTCGGCCATAGCTGAATGTAGACCCTACGTTTCACGTTGCAGCATAAAACCTCCACCGCCTACGACCCCCTTAGCCATATCCTGGCATCGCTAAGCTGGTCGTCCAGCCCCATTCGCCCCTACGGCACCTCCACCCGGTTGAGGATCTCGGTTACTATCTGCTCCGCCGTCACATTCTCCGCCTCCGCCTCGTAGGTCAGCCCCACCCTATGGCGCAGCACATCCATCGACACGGCGCGCACATCCTCGGGCACCACATAGCCCCGCCGCTTTATGAATGCGTAGGCCTTGGCTGCCATGGCTAGGCTGATGCTGGCGCGCGGACTGCCCCCGTAGCCGATGAGCGGTTTGAAGGTGCTCATCCCGTAATCCTCTGGGCGGCGCGTGGCGAACACTATATCCACTATGTAATGCTCTATCTTCTCGTCGAGGTACACCTCGCGCACCACCTCGCGGGCCTTCATGATATCCTCAGGCTTCACTACCGCCTTGGCCTGCGGGAACTCACCCGTTATGTTCTCCCTGATAATCCGCTGCTCCTCCCCCTTATCAGGGTAATCCAGGCATACCTTGAGCATGAAGCGGTCCACCTGCGCCTCTGGCAGCGGGTAGGTACCCTCCTGCTCTATGGGGTTCTGGGTGGCAAGCACCAGGAAGGGTTTGGGTAGCGGGTAGGTCTGCTCCCCTATCGTCACCTGGCGTTCCTGCATAGCCTCCAGCAGCGCGCTCTGCACCTTGGCGGGCGCACGGTTGATCTCGTCGGCCAGCACGAAGTTCGCGAAAATAGGGCCGCGCTTCACCTCAAAGGCCTCCTGCTTCTGGCTGTAGATCATGGTGCCCACGAGGTCGGCAGGCAGCAAATCGGGCGTAAATTGGATTCGGGCAAACTTCGCATCTATACTCCGCGATAGCGTGCTTATCGCCAGGGTTTTCGCCAAGCCCGGCACACCCTCCAGCAGCACATGCCCATCGGCCAGCAGACCCACCAGCAGCGATTCCACCAAGTGCTTCTGCCCCACTATCACGCGCCCCATCTCCATCGTCAGCAGATCCACGAATCCGCTCTCCCGCTCTATCCGCGCATTCAACTCCCGAACATCTACACTACCACGCTCTTCCATAGACCATTACAAGATTGTAATACACCTCGCATTCACCACAGATACCACACCGCAAAGCCCAACCCTACCCACCCTTGTCAGTATCCGCAAAATTACATATTCTCTAACGGCGAATCACCCCGCATTATTGCAGAAAATACACAAAATTCCCCAAACGATCCACCTCTCCTTTTCCTGGGGGTTTTCCTACATAAAACGCACATCGAATAGTAGATCCACGCAGTTCCTCTTGCCCAGGTTCTCTTTTTTCTGAAAAGGGCTGTTGCCGGGGGCTCGCGTTGGAACGTTTTTCAGCGTTCCCATTTAAAGCGCCCCCCGATGGCGGGAAATCTCACCATCAGGGGGTGCTTTTGCCTATGCCTGTTCCCCTCTATCACCCAATGCTAGAGGGTGTATCGCCACCCCGGTTGGCTATCGAATCGCGCATGGAGGTGTCGGCCTGCACATTCTTCAGCTGGTAGTAATCCATCACCCCGAGGTTCCCATTGCGCAGCGCCTCTGCCATAGCTAGCGGTACCTGCGCCTCGGCCTCTATCACCTTCGCGCGCATCTCTTGCGCCTTGGCGCGCATCTCCTGCTCGGTGGCCACAGCCATCGCCCTACGCTCCTCGGCCTTAGCCTGGGCTATGTTCTTGTCCGCATTCGCCTGGTCTATCTGCAGCACCGCGCCGATGTTACGCCCTATGTCGATATCGGCTATGTCTATCGAGAGGATCTCGAAAGCCGTCCCGGCATCCAAACCCTTGTTCAGCACTACCTTCGATATGGAATCAGGGTTCTCCAGCACCTGCTTGTGTGAATCTGACGAGCCGATGGAAGATACGATCCCCTCGCCCACGCGGGCCAGCACGGTCTCCTCGCCCGCACCGCCCACTAGCTGCTTGATGTTGGCCCGAACCGTTACTCTGGCCTTGGCTATGAGCTGGATACCATCCTTAGCCACAGCCGTCACGGGGGGCGTGTTGATCACCTTCGGGATTACCGACATCTGCACCGCCTCGTACACATCGCGCCCGGCAAGGTCGATGGCCGTAGCCATGCGGAAATCGAGGGGGATGTTGGCCTTTTGGGCCGATACCAACGCATGAACAACCTTGGGCACATTACCCCCGGCAAGTAGGTGGGCCTCCAGGTCGTTACGGTAGAGCGTTAGCCCAGCCTTCGTCCCCTCTATGAGCGCCTGCACTATAATCCGCGGGGGTACACGACGCCAGCGCATCAATATCAGCTGGATGAGCGACACCCGAACCCCTGACACCAACGCCGAGAACCACAGCCCTACGGGCACGAAGTAGAACAGAATCCACAGCAACACCAGGCACGCCACTATGATGCCTATTGCAAAACCTATCCCTATATCCATACTCTTCTAACGTTTAAACAATTGTAAAACAAAGAATTGACTGCATCAACACTACTCATTGGAGAACTGTACCAGCTGCTCGCGGTAGGCCGAGAATATCTTCGCCTTGGACACGAACCCGATATACCGCCCCCCCTCCACCACGGGCAGATTCCACGCGCCCGTCTCCTCAAATTTCCTCATCACCACGTTCATGGGCTCATCGGCCTGTATCACACCCGGGGGGCGCACCATAAGGTCGCCTACCGTGAGGCTGTCATACTTCTCCGTTTCGAACATAATCTCGCGGATGTCATCGAGCAGCACTATCCCCTGCAGCGCCCCGGCATCGTCTACCACGGGGAAGATGTTCCGCCGCGAGTGCGCCACCACCCTCACTAGCTCCCTTAGCGTCTGCTGCGGGTGCACCACCGCGAGGTCAGTCTCTATCACATTCTTCACCTGCAGCATTGTGAGCACCGCCTGATCCTTGTGGTGGGTAATGAGCAGCCCCTGGGCAGCCAGCCGCATGGTGTAGATGCTGTGCCTATCAAAACTCGATACCGTAATGTAGGCTACCGTAGCCGTAAGCATAAGGGGTATCAGCAGCACATAGCCCTCCGTGAGCTCAGCTATGAGGAATATGCCCAGCAGGGGCGCATGCATCACCCCGGCCATTGCCCCAGCCATGCCCACCAGCACGAAATTCGATACCCCTACCCCCGCATCCATCGTCATATTCAGGAGGCGAGCCATGAAGAAGCCCGCCACCGCCCCCACGAATAGCGTCGGTGCAAAGGAGCCCCCCACCCCTCCGGCCCCCGTGGTAGCCGCCATGGCCACCACCTTCAGCAGGAAGAGCGCCCCGAGCGCCACCAGGAGCAGCCACGGATTCCCCGTTACAAACGCCAGCGGGCTATGGCTAAAAAGCTGATCGACCTTCCCCTCAAATAGCTGCTGCACACTACTGTAGCCCTCGCCGTATAGCGGGGGGTAGAGGTAGATTAAACCGCCCAATAGAAGCACCCCCGCCAGCACACGTCGGTAGGTGTTGGACATCCGGCCAAACCAACCGCCTAGGGCTATCGCCGTCCGCGTGAAGTACACTGACACCAAGCCCGTAAACACCCCCAAGATCAGATAGTATGGAGTTTTCGAGAGGTCAAACGGAACATTGTACACAAAATGGAATAGCGAGCCCCCACCCATAAGCAGGCTCGTGGTTATAGTGGCCGTTACAGAGCTCACCAAGAGGGGTACTAGAGAACTCATCGTAAGGTCCAGCATCAGCACCTCCAGCGTGAAGACCAACCCGGCCAACGGCGCCTTGAATATGGCCGCTATCCCTGCCGAGGCCCCACACCCCACCATCAGGATTACCGACTTGGAATCCATCCGGAAAAAACGCCCAAGGTTAGACCCTATGGCAGCCCCCGTCATCACAATTGGCGCCTCAGCCCCCACCGACCCCCCGAAGCCGATGGTGATACTGCTGGCCACTATGGAACTCCAGGTGTTGTGAAGCTGGATTCTCCCCCGGTTCTGCGAGATGGCCAGCAGCACATTAGACACCCCGTGGGCTATATTCTCGCCCACCGCGTAGCGTACAAAGAGCAGCGTAAGCACAATGCCAATGGCCGGGAGCACCAGCAGCACAAGGCTATCGCGACCGTGCGATATGAGATCGTTCACCATCCCCGCCGTCCAGTGCGCTAGAAACTTAAGCAGCATGGCGGCCAGCGCGCACACCACGCCCACCACTAGGCTCACGAATATCACATGCCGCCGCGTCCCCAGCCCTAGAAAGCTGAGGAACACCCGATGCACCCTACGGTTAAGCCAGCGCACCACCCGCGCACCCGAAAGCGCCATGCGTATACCCCTAGAAGAGGAATTTCAAATCATCACCAGGGTTCACCTCCCGCGGCGGTTCGCCCTGCCTGAATATTCGAGCCGCGCGCCCACCTATGAGCTGCAGGTCACTCCCCTCCTTGCGCAGCATTGTCCCCTCGCGGAGCCCTACCACCCACACGCTAGGGTTCTCCACCATGAACTCGCGGATTCTATCCTCACGGGTTTCCCCCGCATGCCCCGCGGGGTTCGCATCCAGGTAGTGGGGGTTAATCTGGAAAGGCACCAGCCCAAAGGCCTCAAAACCGCTAGGCTCCACTATGGGCATATCGTTGGTGGTCTTTATGGTAGGGCAGGCCACATTCGAGCCCGCGCTCCACCCCACGTAGGGCATGCCAGCAGCCACCCGCGCACGCACCACCGGGAGCAGCCCGAACTCCTGCATCTTCCGCAGCAAGCACCAGGTGTTACCCCCGCCCACCACCAGGGCCTCAGCCGATTGCACCGCACCCTTAGGATCGGTGAACCGATGGAGCGACTCCACCCTGATCCCCAGCCCATCAAACCGTCGCTGCACCTTAGCCTCGTACTCGTCGTAGCTAAAGGTCACCGCAGCATACGGGATAAAGCGCACGGCCTTCACCCCGCGTAGGAATTTCCCAATCTCGCCCATGGGGTAGGCCAAGTACTCCTCGCCCGCATTGGTAGAGTTGCTTATCAGCAGTAGTCTCGTGTCCATAGCTGTAGGTTTTAATCACGCAATCCCCCCTTCAATAGCCGTAGCGACGCGGCGCGCCGCGTCGTGAAATAAATCCATAAAATCTTGATTCGACAATCAATCCCCTGAAACCCCGACGGGAATCAATCCCTTGAAATCCCGACGCG
>LIIK01000009.1 GCA_001421095.1 Candidatus [Bacteroides] periocalifornicus
TTTGCCACCGACCATCATTTGCGACCACGTGGGCATCAACGGGACCGGCGAAAGGCCCGGAGGGGGTCAAGCGTTTATGGTCACGTCTCTTCTAGGGTAAAGAGGGGTTAATCACGCAATTCAATCTCCCGAAGACGTAGCGATGCGGCATTTCTGTGAGGTTTGCAGCAGAGACTCATATTTCTATCATTTGGCAAGATCGGCTATTTCGTTCTCGGTAGGGGAGGTGCCGAGCGCAGCGAGTGCCCTCCCTTGCATGGTGCGTCGCGATTATGGTGCGCCTTATAGGGATCTTGGTAGGGGAGGTGCTGTAGGGGACGGGCCGAAAGTTGCCCGCCCTCTCGCGAGTGCCCTCCCTAACCAACGCGGCGCTCCGCGTCGCGATAAAGACCATAGGCCCCATTAGGTGGGAGGCGTGAAGGCCAGATAACGACGCGGCACGCCGCGTCGCTACGTCCTCCGAGGAACGGGAGAATTGGGTTTAAACCTATGTGTTCTAATAATCGTGGCACGCCTCCCCGCTACAAAGGAGGCCACCCGCCTCCAATCAACCTTGGAACGGGGCGAAAAGCAACCCTGCGCACAGCACGATAAAATAGCCCCTAGGGCCGCGTGGGCACAGGCTCGCGGGCTATTCCCATCCTGGGGGCGCCCAGCGCGCTACCTTCGCGGTGTTTTTGGGGCGTAATGCGATTTCATCGCACCGCGTCGCGATTAAAGGGTACCGCATCGCAATTTAGGACGCCACATCATGATAAAGACCGTAGGTCTCCATAGATGGGAGGCGTAAAGGCGAGATAACGACGCGGCACGCCGCGTTGAGATTCTAGACGAGCCGCGCTTAGCCCCCCCCTCTTACCGCCCAAGCGCAAAGACCGTCGGGATCTTCCCGAGGCTCGGCTTTGCCTGGCGCCACTCGGCCACCGTTCGCGTTCGCACCCAGCCCTCCGGGTGTTGCAACCCATACCCGAGGCAGAGGAGAGTTCGGGGCTGCAAATCGGCCAAGAGCTGCTGCAGCAGGGCATCGTTACGATAGGGCGTCTCTATGAACAGCTGGGTCTGCCCAGAACGCACCACCAGCTGCTCTAGCTGCCGTATGCGCACCCTCCGCTCTGTCTGCGCTATTGGCAGGTAGCCGCAGAAGGCAAACTGCTGGCCATTGAACCCACTGCCCATGAGGGTGAGGAGGATGCTGCTAGGCCCCACCAGGGGAACGACTAGCCGCCCCTCGCGCTGCGCCTCTGCCACCAGTACCGCCCCGGGATCTGCCACCCCTGGCACACCAGCCTCGCTAATCACCCCTATGTCGTTCTCCCGGAATTCCCGTAGGATACGCTGGGCATCGGCAGGGGTAGACTCGCGGTCGAACCGCTCAAGGGTCAGCTCGGCTATCGGCACCGGCATGCCCAGCTCCGCGAGGTAACGCCGGGCGGTACAGAGATTCTCAACGGCAAAATGCCTCAGGCTGCGCACCGTGGCGAGTACCCCCGCAGGGAGGGTAGACTCTAGCCAATCGGGCCCTAAGGGCGCTGGGATGAGGTAGATGGTAGACATGGTATTTTTTGAACGCTATCAATGCGGTGCTCCCCTTGAGCGCTGGTGTACAGAATTGCATGTTTCAACTACACCACCACTGGGGCAGAATGCGAATAATTTTCTCCGTTCTTTTCCCTTCACCTGAAATTCCGCCGCGCTTATCGCCTGCAAAGGTAGTGGACTTTGCGGCAAAAATCGGCTTTCCGAAAGAATTTAACACCAGCTAGAGTTCCTTGCGCAACTTTTTCTGTACCTTTGCCTACGAAAGCGGAACGGCGCGCGCCAATCCATATGACACACCTCCATGATGAACGAAAGGGAAATGCGCAAGCTATTCTATGCCAGCGAGGAAGCCCCCTCTTGGGACAGCAGGACCTCAGATGAAGTAGAGCTGCGCCAAAACCTCAACCATGAAGTGTTCAAGGATTTCCGACTTGCAGCGAACTTCAGCCCCAGTCTGCCAGATGGGCAAATAATAGATAATCTCAGGCTATACGGCGCAGATGGAAATCCGAAAAGAGGGGCTGTACTCTTCTTCTGTGACCACGCCGAACGACTGAATGTCTGCGCCCTGGTTCAGTGCGTTCTTTTCAAAGGGATGGATCGCGTGAATATTTTGGATACCAAGGAGTTTTATGGTCCTCTACCCTTACAGTACAGCCAGACTATGCGTTGGCTCAAGCAGGTATTAAAAGTTCAACTCGTGATAGGAGGAGGCCCCCACCACGAGGTCTGGGAGATTCCCGAACCCGCCCTAAAAGAGGCTGTAGTGAATGCATTGGTCCATAGAGATTACGCAGAACAGGGCGCAATGATCCAGGTACATATCTTTGACGACCGCATAGAGATTGCCAATCCTGGCGAACTCCCTCCCGATGTTGCGGAAAATTTCGGGAGCAAAAGCCATTCCCGTAATACTGTGCTTTTCCCTCTATTCCGGCAGATGCGGCTAGTAGAACGTATGGGGTCAGGTATACCGAGGATACAGCTCGAGATGCAAACCGCAGGATTACCCGAACCTGAATTTCACCATAATGGATTCTTTCAGGTAACACTTCGCCGCCCAGAACCATACCCTGGTTACTTTACCGAGGCGCACCGACTGCCTCCCCCAAAGCTTACATAGTATAACTAGATAACTTTGGGCTTGTCAACAATATCACCCAGATTCGCAAGGCATTGACTGAAATTTTGGGCAAAACACCTCATATTGTAGGGCATTCGGGACTTTTGCTGCGTTCTTATCCCTTACACACCCTCTGCGCGCATAAAAAAAGACACCTCTCGGTGCCTTTCCCGTCTGATTCCGCGCGGCTATCGCCCCATGTTTGCCAGGCGCTCGGCCATCTCATCGAGCCCCTTCTGGATCTTCCCCTTCAGCATGAGGCGAAGCATGAGGGGGATCTGGGCATGGAGGGTCAACCGCAGGCGGGTATCGCTGGCAGAGACCTCCTTGAGCTGCACCCAAAAGGTGAACTGGAACGGACTCTCGGGCATTGCCTGGTACTTGAGGGTGCTGTACGGAACTCGCTCTACCACTTGCAGGCCTACCCGCATTCCCTTAGCGGTGAAGATGCAGGTGTCGTCAGTAGCCTGCACATTCTCCACCTCGGGGATGTTCACCAGCTGGCTAAGCCCCTGTAGGGACGAGAGGCGGGCGTAGAGGAATTGGGCGGGGAGGGGTGAACTCGTTACCCTGCTTACGAACTTCTCCATTTTTTCTGCTGTGATACGGTTAGCGCCCCCACGTCTCTGGCGACTCACGCCAAGCCGACAGCACCCCCAATTGCTCGTCGGTAAGTCGCCCCTGTTCTCTGAGCAGCTGCAGCAGATGGGGGTAGCTCTCCAGGGTGTGCAGCTCCACCTCGGCCTCGGCAAAGCGCCTAGCGGCCTGGGGGAATGCGTAGGTAAATATGGCCACCATGCCCAGCACATCTACCCCAGCACTGCGTAGTGCCGCCACAGCCCCCAGACTGCTCCCGCCCGTGGATATGAGATCCTCCAGTACCACCACGCGTTCTGCCGGGCCGATAAACCCCTCTATCTGGTTACCCATGCCGTGATCCTTGGGCTTGGGGCGCACGTAGGCAAAGGGCATCTTAAGGGTATGGGCCACTATAGCCCCCATGGCTATGGCCCCCGTGGCCACCGCCGCTATGGAGGTAGCGCTAGGGTAGTAGGTAGCTATGGTCTGGCAGAACGAATCACAAATTTTTTGCCTAGCTTCGTGGCTCGAAAGCGCCCGCCGATTATCGCAATATATGGGTGATAACCAGCCAGAGGCCCAGGTGAACGGCTTATCGGTACTCACGTGGATGGCATTGGCTGCAAGCAGATCGAGTAGAATGGAATCTGGCATTATGGTGAACGATTTTAGCTTTTCATACGGACTACGAACCCTAACGCTAACCCGGCAAAATGGGCAAAAATTCATTGCGCCCGGCACGCTTATCATCGCACCTTTGCCGCCTAAGGATGCCGCAAAGTTATTGGAAATTTTCCTCCTGAACGACAGATTGCGCAGAATGGTGGTCACTCCCGTGGTTGATGGCGCGCTGCAAACCGCCATTACGCAATGCTTTACCCCCGTGGTGGCTGGAGGCGGGCTAGTGATAGCTGATGACGGGGCCATGCTGCTGATCCATCGACGGGGGATGTGGGATCTGCCGAAAGGGCATCAGGAACCAGGCGAACCAATAGAACAGACCGCCCTCCGAGAGGTGGAAGAGGAAACCGGGCTTACAGACCTAACCCTAGGCTCTAAAATCGGTATAACCCTGCACTGCTACCCGACCCCCAGGGGCTGGGAGCTGAAGTACACGCACTGGTACACTATGCACAGCCCTAGGCAGACCGACCTACTCCCGCAACGCAACGAGGGTATAGAACAGGCCCGATGGTGCACTCCACAAGAGCTGAAAATACTGGTAGGCAGCAGTTTCCCAACAATACAGCAGGTGGTGGAAATGGCCCTAGGCAACCCATCCCTAGTGCGCCCCACCTAGCCTGCGAATCGTCCCAATCCTCGCGCCCTTCGCATTGCATGGCGTACCACCAGCGGGATGCAGCGATGCGGCGTAGCTATGAGATTGGCAGAGGTCGCACGCAACCACCCCAAAAGGTCTGCAATTTTTCCACGTGCTGACAATCATTATTTACAGGGATTGCATACTGCGCAAGACCATCTCTTTTTGCTATTGCAAATTAGCAATACGCAGAGTTCCTTTGCACTGTGATTTTTGCGGTTCGGGAAGATTCTTTCAGCATGATGCATCGTTACTTGGCGAGATTCAATGGCTGTTCGTTGCTCCGCCTCCTTGCTACTACCCTTTCTCTCCTCCTGCTGGAGGAAGGGGTGCTGGCTCAGCAACCAACCTCCAGTGTCGATGGGCGCATTTCCGATGCAGAGACCGGGGAGGTGCTGGCTGGCGCAATGGTGGCGGTGCAGAAGGCGAACCGTAGCACCATTACCAACGGGGGAGGTTGGTACACGCTTAAGGGGCTCCCTGTGGGCGAGGTGGTCGTGTACTTCGAGTACATAGGCTACGAGCCGCAGGCGCAGACCATAACCCTGAGGGCGGGTGAAATTCAGCACCTGAACATCAAACTCCAGCCTAGCATCCAACAGGTACAGGAGGTGCTGGTGACCAGCAAGAGCCGTGCCCGGGTGATGCGGGAGCAGGCGATGCCAATCCAGGTGATTACGACCGATCAATTGGCCGGCACGGTGAGCAACGTGAGCGATGTGCTCAATAGGACCATGGGCATCACCATCCGCAGCCAGGGCGGGGTGGGGAGCGTTTCGCGCATCTCTATCCGGGGGCTTGAGGGGAAGCGAGTGGGCTTCTTCATCGATGGCAACCCCATGAATGAGCATACCGACTTCGTGAGCATCAACGATGTGCCCCTGGAGATGATAGATCGGGTGGAGATTTACAAGGGGGTTGTCCCCCCAAAGCTGGGCGGCTCGGCCATGGGCGGCGCCATCAACATCGTGCTCAAGGAATACCCGCCCCGCTACCTTGATGCTAGCTACGCCTACGAGAGCTACAACACCCATAAAGGCTCGCTAGTGGTGAAACGCAACCTCGGCAGCAGCGGCATTCTGCTTGGCGCTGGTGGATTCTACACCCACTCAGACAATGACTACGTAATGGATTCGCCCATTGAGAAGGGGTTACGCATCAAGCGGAATCACGACCGGTTCAACGGCTATGGAGGCGGATTCTCGCTGACGGCAAACCGCTGGTACTTCGATAAGCTCAAGCTCGAGGTGGAGGGCATGGGCAACCGAAAGCAGGAACAGGGAATCCTGTACGATATCCGCAAGGCCGAGCGTTCCAGCAATATGGCGATAGCCCACGTGGAGCTCGAACGCAATGACTTCCTGCTCAGCGGGCTGGATCTCGATGCTGACCTCGGCTTCTCCCTCATCTACAATCGGCTCATAGATACGGCCAAATACCGCTACACCTGGCAGGGACGCCGTATGCCCGGGCTGCACGCTAAAGGTGGAGAGCTAGGCGTGACCCCGTCGAACAACCTCCTGGTGAAGCAAGTACTTGTGAGCAAGATCAACCTCAACTACATCATCAACCCTCAGCATGCGTTGAACCTCAACTCGTTCCACACCTCCTTCATCGGCGACCCCTCAGATCCCCTCCGGGTGGGGGCTTTGGGCTATCCCGCGGTCTTCCGCCAAACGGGACACAGCGTAACCCTTGGGCTAAGCCACGAGTGGAAATCGACAAACGACAGCTTCCTCAATGCCCTCACGGGCAAGTACTACTTCTACGGAGTAGACACCCGTACCTCCGATGCCATATCGCGCAAAGAACGCCCCATCCACCTCCGGAAACACTACTGGGGCGTAGGCGATGCCATGCGCTATCGGGTAGCCCCCTGGCTCATCGGCAAGCTCTCGGCTGCGTGGGAAGTACGAACGCCCGCGGAAAGCGAAATGCTCGGCGATGGATTCCTGATACTGCCTGCCGCTGACCTCAACCCTGAACGAGGCGTGAATGCCAACGCTGGGCTGCTCTTCGACTGGGATCTCCCCTCTGGCATCCTAAGCGTGGAGGTAAACGGTTTCTACAACCACCTCTGGGATATGATCCGCCTACAGCAGGGCTTTGTAGGCACTAGCTACATCAACCACGGCGAGATGCGCACCCTAGGGGGCGAAATAGAAGTGAAGGCAGATGCCACTCGCTGGCTCTACCTCTACGCCAACGCCACCTACCAGGATCTCCGCGATACGAGAAAGTACATCCCAAAGAGCAAGGTAAAGAACTACACGCTCGGCATGCGCATGCCCAACATCCCCTACTTCTTAGCCAATGGCGGCCTCGAGCTGCACCGTGAAGATCTCTTCGGGCTAAAGAATACCAACTGGCGACTCTTTGCCGACGGAGCCTTTACCGAGGAGTTCTTTTTTGACTTCGAGCAGAGCAAGCGGCAGGAACGACGGATTCCCCGACAGGTACACTTCGATCTGGGGGCAGAGATTGCGCTTTTCAACAACACGCTCTACCTCAGCGGAAAACTGTCAAACATCACCAATGCTAAGCTACTTAGCGAGTACAACTACCCACTCCCGGGGCGGACATTCTCGGTGAAGGTGCGCTACGTGTTCAAATGATTGCGCCACGGGATTTTTTATTCACGGTAGGGCAAAACACGGCGTTTTTATTGGCAGGGCGGAATCCTGATGATGTTGAATTGCGATGCGGCACGCGGTTGATATTGGCAATGGGCGGTAGGGAGCGCAACGCAGCGAGATTTTAAACGCAATGCGGCGGTATTTTAAGCGCGACGCGGCACGCCGCGTCGCTACTAAGACAGGGAAATCACTAATCAATACACATAAATACTATGAGACTACAACGAATTACCTACCTCTTGGCAGCTACCCTTGTGCTAGGGCTGGCCGCAGGCTGTGACAAAAAGAAGGAGAATGGTGATGATACGGTAGTGGGTGGCGTAGGCACGCTGGTCATGCACACCATGGTGCCGAACCCTGATGGGACATCTGGATCGGCCTACATCCAGATGGTCGACCCCGAAGCCGGCAATAGCTATGACAATGCCAATACCTACCAGGTAGGCTACGGTAACCCGGGCACATGGCTCGGGAAATACCTGGTTTTCTTCCCAGACTACGGTAAGAGCTCTGAAGTAAAGCGTTTTACCGTAGCAAATGGTAGGCTTCAAGAAGCTGGCGTTTTGCAACTCGAGCAGGATGAGGCCCCCGCATGGGCAATTATGGCCCAGGGCAACAAAGCCTACTTCGCCTCCCACAAGGGTAGAGTGACGGTGGTAGACATGGCCACATTCACCAAAACGGGCACGATTGACATCACCCAGTACGCCAATAAGAACGAAACGGTAGCTGCCCCAACCGTCGGGTGTATGTTCGCCCGCGAGGGGAAGGTCTACATCCCGATAACCCAGATGATAGGGAGATCGATAAAGGGCGAACCCGTGATAGAGCTACTGGTGGTGGATGTTGCGACCGACAAGATCGTAGGCCATATCAATGAGAAGGTGCAGGGCATTGGCGCACTCGGTGTGCACGGCAAGACCCTCTTCACCGATGAGCAGGGCGATGCCTACCTTGTAGCGGGTGGCGGCATGGGGATGCTGCGCAACTTCAAAAGCGGGATCGTCCGCATGAAGAAGGGGGAAGATAAGATAGACCCCTCGTGGGTATGGCCCATTCAGGACGAGCTAAAGGTGGACGGCGATGGGATGACTTGGCTACACGACGCTGTATACATGGGCAATGGCATTCTCTACGTTACTGCGCTCATGGATAGCAAGTGGAATCCGCAGGATTTCTCGAGCTATATGACTGCTCGGGCAGTAGCATTGCTTGAACTTAACCTCCGCACCAAAACCGCCAAACGAATTCCCACTCCCTACAGCACGCCATTCTCAGGCTTCGTAGGGAAATACGGGCAAAAGGTGATAGTGGGCGTTGAGGGTACTGAAAAGGTCGGTTTTTATACCTATGACCCCGCTACGCAGAAGGTGAGCGATGGCCCAGTAGTAGGGTGCGTAGGCATGCCTTTCGCAGCATATGAGGTAGAGTAGCTATGAACTTCACTTCAGACACCTGCACAATGGCCAATTTGCTGGCTGGCATTGGGCAGTAGCCGCTATTGCAGCACTAGATAGGCGGGAGGGGTCCCTGGTAAGGGCTCCTCCCTTTTTTTGATGGATGCTACGCCTAGATTGAAAACGGCGGACGAAACCTCTGAAAAAACTCGCCTGTGCGCCATTTGCAGAAGCGGTTCACCATCCAGGTGGAAGCAAACGACAACGAGCTGGGGACTGGGAAAAATGCCGACCTCTATCAAACAGTATTACCGGCTGCTCGTTTGGATACGAAAAGGTAAATCCTCACTGCGAAGCCCATTATCTTGGAACACAACACCCCGTTCGCACGGAAAAGAGACGGAAATCTGCCCTGCTAAGAGGAACACCTCTACTCCTAGCTTGCGGTACTTTGTGGCATATAGTAGTGGCTTTTCAAAAAATACCAAGCGAAGTTTGGTACACTGTTACGGGATTTCACTACCTTTGCGGTGGCAGTTTTCGCTATAGGCGATCCTGCCCAGCCGAATAATTCTAGAGTATAGCGTATGTGTGGCGTGAACAGACTTGCAGCAATATCCATGTGCGTAGCCGTTGCATTGCTCGGGGCGAAGGGCATAGTCCTTGGGCAAGACAGCCTATGGAGCCTGAACCAATGCATAGAATACGCTGGTGAGCATAGCCTAGAGATCCAGGGCGAAGACCTCAAGACCAAGAACGCTGCAAGCCAAGAAAGGCAGGCCGAGTGGGCCATGGCGCCGAGCATAAATGCCTCCGCCTCCCAGACCTTCTCCTTTGCCGATCCCGTAAATGTCGCTGGCACTGGGCAGGTATCCAAGAACCTACGAACCACAAGCCTCTCGGTAGGGGCAAGCATGACCCTCTTTGACGGGCTGGCCAAGCTCCGCAACATCCAGTACCAGCGGTTAGTACTCCAAGGGCAGGAGGCCAGCCGCGCCAACACCCTTGCCAATATCGGGCTCGCCGTAACGGAAGCCTACTTCAACGTAGTGTACCAAGCCGAGCTAGTGCGCACCCAAGAGGAGCAGGTGGCCAGCAGCAAGGAGCAGGTAGAACTCGGCAAATGGCGCGTAGAAGCGGGGGCCATACCCCAAGGAGCCCTCTACGACCTGCAGGCCCAGCTAGCCTCTGACGAGCAGGCGCTGGTAAATGCCGAGAACGCCCTCAGCACCGCCCAGCTTACGCTAGAGCAAACCATGAACTACGTAAGCGATACACCACTGCGCATAAGCCGCCCTGCCATAGACAGCGCCAGCCTTCCGCACGTACCCACCGGCGGGGCTATCCCTATATACGAGGTGGCCATGCAGAGCTACCCCAGCCTCCAGTACAGCAAGGCTTTAGTAACGCAGCAGGAGAAGCAGATCCAAATTGCCCGCAGTCGCTACTGGCCAGAACTCTCGCTGAGCGCCACCTACGGAAGCTCTGCGCAGTTCTACATGGATCAGATGCACAACCCCAAGAGCAACCCCCTGCTCACCCAGCTCAAAGACAATGACGGATGGAATCTACAGCTATCGCTAACCATCCCCATATTCAACGGATTCTCCACCTACGAGGGTGTAGTACGGGCCAAAATCGCCCACCAAGAGAGCCTGGTAAACCTGCGAAAAGAGGAGAAGGCTCTGCTCAAAAATATCCAATCAGCCTACCTAGATGCCGTATCCAGCTGGCGCCAGCTACTAGCCGCCCGGAATAATGTCCGTGCCCAAGGAGAGGCCTTCCGTTGGGCCAAAGAGAAGATCGCCGTGGGGGCTATAAGCGCATACGATTACAATCTGGCCAAAACCAACAGCTCTAAGGCCCAGGTAACTCTGCTGCAGGCCACTTTCAACTACCTCTACAAGGTCAAGATTCTCGATTTCTACCAAGGGAAGGAAATCGTGCTTTAAAGGACAGTACGCACCGCACTACTTTCCGCGTATTCACCGCCCAGAGAGCATCTCCTCCCCACGAAGGGCAAGATTCCTGAATTACAAATTCACCCAAAGGAAAAACGTAAAGGCACGCCGAGGCGTCAGTAGATAATCGGATGCCGCCATTCCCCCACACCCCAGACCAAACGTAGTTCCCCCTAATGAATAGAACTTAACGGGACACATCGATAAATTCAGCCATACATTATGCAGCCCAAGCGTAAAAAACGGATTCGCGTACTTCTAATAGTCGCCGTTGCCCTAGTGATTATCGTTGTACTCGCCCTCCTCAAGACGGGCACTCTGGGTGCCGACGATGCCCTTCAGGTGCAGTACACCTACCCCTCTCGGCAAAATATAACCCAACTCACCACCGCGAACGGGCGTATCCAGCCGGTGTTTGAGGTGAAAATCAGCCCCGAGGTGTCGGGCGAAATTATCGAGCTCCCCGTGGTAGAAGGGCAATCGGTGAAAAAGGGCGACCTGCTTTGCCGTATTAAGCCCGATGTGTACCAAAGTATGCGGGAGCAGTACGAGGCCTCCCTGAGCCAAACGATTGCCCGCGCTAAGCAATCGGCCGACAGGCTCACCCAGGTAAAGCTCTCCTATGACCGCACCAAGAAGCTCTACGAGCAAAAGGCGGTGTCTGAAGCCGATTTTGAGAAAGCTACCGCCGAATATGAAGTGGCTGTAAACGAGGAGAAAGCTGCCCGATTCGCTGTGGAGAGTTCACGGGCTTCCCTTAAGGAGGCCACCGAGAATCTCCGGAAAACCACCATATACGCCCCTAGCGACGGCACCATCTCGCTCCTCTCGGTAGAACTGGGCGAACGGGTGGTGGGTACTGCCCAAATGGCCGGGACCGAGATACTCCGACTGGCCGACCTCAACCGCATGGAGGCCCGGGTTAATGTGAGCGAAAGCGACATAGTGAATGTGCACCTTGGCGACACCGCTATCGTAAGTGTGGATGCCTACCCAGACTCTACCTTCAGAGGCGTGGTAACGCAAGTAGCCAACTCCGCCAAATCCACCACCAGCGCAGACCAGATTACCAATTTTGAAGTGCGTATCTTCCTGCTGAAGAATACCTACCAGTGGCTGGTAGACCAAGGGAATCCGATACCCTTCAAGCCCGGCATGTCCGTGTCGGTTGACATCATGACCGCAAAGGTCTACGATGTGCTTAGCCTGCCAATAGAGGCCGTGGGTAGCCGTAATGATAGCCTCGGGACCAACACCGCTGTGGCTGAAAGCCAAACCGCCCAGAAACCCCTAGAGGTGGTTTTCCTTGCCGATGGCGACACCGCCCGCATGCAGGTGGTGAAAACCGGCATTCAGAATAGCGAATTCATAGAGATCCGCTCAAAGCTTGACGACTCTGCCAGGGTAATAGTCTCTCCCTACAGCGCGGTAGCCCGAGAGCTGAAACAAGGGGCACTGATTAAAGCCAGCCGGAAGAAATCGTAGACCACCCCTAGAGCCACTCTAAATCATCCCCTATTCAACGGGGAGGTATCATCGAGCTGCGAACCATTAGGAATTCCAACCCACTCCAGCCTGCTTGCAGCGAGCCCTAGCAGCATTGCAAAACCCCACAAAGCCCTCCTAGAGGCTCGCTATCGTACCGCCAGCAGTTGAATTACCCAAAGCCCAATGCCCATAACCACCCAAACTGGCCGATTCGACACTGAGGCAACGGCCCTTCTCGCCCTTGAGAGCAGTGGTGCTACTTGCAGCGTTGCCGCCTGCCTACCCAGCGGGCAGTGGCTGCTTGCTACCGACAGTGGGCAGAATAACCATGCCGCTGCACTCACCCTACTGGTTCAGGAGGTGCTAGAGGGGCTATCTCTAAAAGTTGCCGATTTAGGGGCTATAGCCGTTAGCATTGGACCCGGCTCATATACAGGGCTACGAATAGGGCTATCGGCGGCAAAAGGGCTGTCGTTAGGCGCAGGAATACCCATTCTGCCCATCCCCTCGCTGAGGGCTATTGCGCTCGGGATACGAAAGGAGGCGGAAATGGCGCAAACTGCACACCGTGACGAGCGCGGGCTCTTAGCCCCCAAATTACCATCTGCTGCGACCCTCAGCCCCCAAAACGCATTCTACCTCCCGCTTATCGATGCCCGCAGGCTGGAATGCTACGCGCAGCTGTACAATGCAGACGTCGCACCGCTCGGCGATCCATTCCCCTTGATTCTCCCTGAGTGGCTACCGAGCGTTCCCGCGGGTGCTAATGTCCACTACGGAGGCTCTGGAGCTGCCAAGGCCGAGAGTTACTTTGTGCAGCACGGGTGGGTAAAGAGCCCCTACACAGAAGCCTCGGCCCTTGAGGTGTTACAACTAGCCAGAACCGACTATGGACGCATCTCGTTTCCTGACCCCGCCTACCTTGAGCCGCTCTACCTCAAGGAATTCCAAGCCAGCCAACCGAAGCCCTCTGTACTCGACGGTCTGGTTGGTCGTGTCCCTGCTGGCCTATAGCCCACACCCAGCATTCGCCCAGCTCAACTCACCCCCAGGCAAGCCGTCGTTTTCCAGAGGAATCCTTACCCAGCTCCCGCCAGTCCAACGGAAAGACAGCGTCTCTACCCTACCCAAAGTGGCCTTTGCTCCTGGAGAGCTTCTGCGCTACGAAGTGCGCTACAGCTTTGCGAAGTGCGCACAGGTAGAGTTCACCACTACCGACACCGTGGCCAACGGTAAGCGACTGTACCACCACAGGATATCTGGCTACACCACTGGGCTCATCCACAAGCTCTACCCTGTAGCCGACATCTACCACTCCTACACCGACCCGTCCACCGACCTCCCGCTACGCACCATCCGCAATGTGCACGAGCAGAAATACCGAGACTACAAGGTGGATCTCTACGACCGCACTCCGCCTCTAGACTCGGCCATCGTAACCCGAGAGAACGGGCAGCAGGTGAAGGTCCCCCTCAATACCCACTGCGTGGTATCGGTAGCCTACTACATCCGCAATCGGCTCAGTGCCATGAAACTCAAGGAGGGCAGCAGCCTCAATATCCCCCTCTACTTCAATGCGGAGTTCTACCCCATGAAAATCCGCTACACGGGGCAGGAGCTGGTGAAGACCAAATTCGGCAAAGTGCTGTGCTACCGATTCAAACCGCAGGTGCGGGAGGGCGACCTATTCAAGGATCAGGATGCCCTTACGGTGTGGATAAGCACTGACGATAACCACCTGCCCGTACGGATCAAATTCGAGCTCTTCCTTGGGGCGATGTACTGCGACCTGATAGGCTACAAGGGGCTGCAGTACGAGATGCAGGTGACGAGGTAGAGGACACTACACACCAAAAGGCGGGCTAACCTATCCGGTTAGCCCGCCCTTTTTTTGTTTTAGGATGCATACTGGGCTTTCTTGCACGAAGAACCCCAGGTTCGGTGCGTTACGCCTACTCTCCCCCCTCCTGCATCAGGTACTCGGTGATGAAATTGTCGAGGTCGCCGTCCAGCACGGCCTGCACATCGCTGGTCTCCACGCCAGTACGCAGGTCTTTCACCAGGCGGTAGGGTTGCAGCACGTAGTTGCGGATTTGCGAGCCCCATTCTATCTTCTTCTTGCTGCCCTCTACGCGCAGCTTCTCCTCCTCGCGCTTGCGGAGCTCCAGCTCGTAGAGATGCGATTTCAGGATTCGCATTGCATTCTCGCGGTTCTGGAGCTGGGAGCGGGTCTCGGTATTCTCCACCACTATGCCTGTGGGGATGTGGTAGAGCCTTACGCCCGTCTCCACCTTGTTCACATTCTGGCCGCCAGCGCCGCTAGATCGGTAGGTGTCCCACTTAATCTCGCTGGGGGCTACCGTTATCTCGATGTTATCGTCTATGGCGGGCGATACGAACACCGAGGCGAATGAAGTGTGCCGACGGGCGTTGCTGTCAAAGGGCGAAATCCGTACCAGCCGGTGCACCCCGTTCTCCCCCTTGAGGTAGCCATAGGCCGTATCGCCCACTATCTCCACGGTGGCGCTTTTTATGCCCGCCTCTTCCCCCTCCTGTAGATCCGCCACTTTGAATTGATACCCTTTGCGCTCTGCCCAGCGCTGGTACATACGGAGCAGCATCATAGCCCAGTCCATGCTCTCGGTGCCCCCCGCGCCGCTGTTGATCTTGAGTATCGCGCCAAGGGCATCCTCCTCCTTGCCCAGCATACGGCGGAGCTCTAGCGCCTTTATCGCGCTGTCGGTGGCTGCGTAGGCTTTGGAGAGTTCCTCTTCGCTGGCCTCGCCCTCGCGGTGGAACTCGTAGAGAACCTGCAGATCGTCCACCAGCTTGCCGAGAGCCTCGTGGGCATCTATCCAGCTGCTAAGCCTTGCGATTTTCTTAAGCTGCTTCTCGGCAGCCTGGGCATCGTCCCAAAAACCATCCTTCGCGGTTAGCTCCCGTTCGGCTTCCCGCTGCTTCCGCTTACCGTCAATGTCAAAGATGCCTCCCCAGCGTTCCCACCCGCTGCTCGAGGTCTGCCACCATCTCCTGCGTTACCTGCATGCTGCCCCGACGTTAGATTTCACCATTTCCCAATACGAATGCCCTGTAAAATGGATTAAAGGTGGTCATCGTACCCTTTTTCACCCAGAATTGCCGTTATCCTGCGCATCTCTTCACTCTCAGCGATTGGGCAGATTAGGGTTGACTTCTCAGTCTGGATTACCGCGTAGTTCTCCAGCCCCTTAGCCACTATAAGCTGCCCTTCTGGCGCGCTTACCAGGCAGTTGCTCGTGCCCAGCAGCACCGCAGACCCCTGGGTAGCATTGCCGAGGGCATCCTTTGGCAGATACTCGTAGACCGACTGCCACGCCCCGAGGTCGCTCCAAGCGAAATCCACCGGCATCACCTCCACATTCCCCGCCAGCTCCAGCAGGGCGTAGTCTATGGAAATCGGCTCTATTGCCTCGTATATTTGCTCTACCACCCCGCGCGAGTAGCCCCCCTCCAGCGGGGCGAACTTCGCGGCAAGCGCCGGTTGCCACCGCACCATCGACTCGCGAAACACCCGATTCTGCCAGGCAAACATCCCGCTATTCCAGAAGAAATTACCCTGTCCTACATAGCGCTTGGCCGTGGCGGCATCGGGCTTCTCATGGAATCGCTCCACCGGTAAAAAATCTCTCCGCGCATCCTGCTCCACCTCTATGTAGCCGTAGCCCGTTTCGGCACGGTGCGGCCTTACCCCAAAGGTGAGTAGAACCTCGCGGGTTTGCGCATACTCCACCCCCTCCTCCACGCTCCGGTAAAACGCCCCCTCGTTGCCTATATGGTGGTCGCTAGGCAGCACGAGCATTTCGGCCAACGGATCTATGCGTTGCACCAGCGCAGAGGCCAGCATTAGGCAGGGGCCCGTGTTTCGCTTTGCCGGCTCCCCCACCACATTGGCACTCTGGAGCTCTGGCAACTGCTCTAGCACTGTGGGCGCGTATTCGGCATTTGTAACCACCCAGATCTGCGTTGGGGGGCAGAGGTGCCTCGCCCTTCGGTAGGTGGCCTGCAGCAAGGTTTCGCCACAGCCGAGAATGTCGAGGAATTGCTTGGGTTTAGCCTGCGTAGAGGCTGGCCAAAAGCGCACGCCCGCCCCGCCGGCCATGATGATGATATGAAGATGGGGAAAATCCATAAATTTTTATTATTTTTTTAAGAAACTCCTTCTCAACACCAAAAAAAACCTCCGCGCATGCAGAATCTCCATCATCCCGTATTAATCTCTCCATCACCCGCTCGCTCTAGGGTATCTGAACAGAATTCCAGAACCCGTAGAACGCTTGCTGCCTGCACTGAGCAGACGTCCACCCTTGGTGTCGGCGTAGACCCTGCATTAGAGCGCACCCCTCACAGCCCCCGCAGCTCCCCATCCCAATCGTCCCGCCCGTACTGGGCTTCCTGCATTTTGGCCAGGGTGTAGAACTTGTAAAGAGCCAGCATCCTCGCGTAGATGTAGCCGGGCTTTCCATCGCGCCAGCCGCCCTTGAGCAGGTAGGCACGCACGAATCGCCACCACGGGGCAAAGAGCAGCCCGTGCCACGATACCCGCTGCCCGCTGCGCTTCTCTACCTCCTGGCTGGTGTAGAGGTTATCCTTGGCCGCCCAGTCGGCCACGCGGGGGTTCACCAGGTGGATGAACGCCATATCGCGCCGCCGGGCTGGCAGGGTTACCGTTACCCCGGGGATGGTAGGCTGGCGGTGGATTTCGGCAGGCCAATCCACAAGTTCCTTACGGAAAAAACGTAGAATGTAATCGGGGTATTGCCCGTGCATCCACCGCCCCATGAAGTAGTTCTTCCTAGGGATTCGTACCGCATTCGGCGGGTTCTCGCTGGCTACCAGTCGGTATAGGTACTCCCGCAGGGCAGGCTGCACCAGCTCATCGGAGTCCACTATCAGCACCCACGGATGGGTGGCCGCCCGTATGGCGAAGTTGCGCGCCGGCTCCACTATCGGGATCTTGGGGTGCATCACCACCTTGCATCCGTACTCTTCAGCCAGCGGCAGCGTGCCATCGGTACTGCCCATGTCGCACACCACCACCTCATCAAAATCTTTCACCGCCTCCAGCACACGGCGCAGGTGCAGTTCAGAGTTGTAGGTATGGATAACCACCGAAATTTTCCCTTGTTCCATTTTCAGCATTCTAGAGTAGAACCGCCATACGTAGCACGGCAGAGCAGCGTTCAACCCATGTCTGCGATGGGCCGATTGGCTGCGCTTTTATCATTTTCAGAGGCCATTTACCTAACTTTGCCGAAAATTTAATCAAAACCGACATGGCCCTCCGTTCCATTTCGCAGCCGCAAACCTCCTGCTCGGCCTTCGCGGCACTGCTAAAGCCTTTCTTCAATATCTTTCTGGTATCTCTGCTGGTACTCACCATTTTCCGCCTATCGCTCCTTCTCGCCTTTGGGCATTGGGAGAGCCTTAGCGGACACGCATCAGACCTCATCAGAGCCTTCGGGCTGGGGATTCGTTTCGACGCGAAGTTACTCAGTATTCTCTACTTCCCGCTCATCATCCCGCTTTGGGTATTCGCCTTCCGGGGCCGAAATGGCGCTCCTCTCTGGCTGAAGGGGCTGTACCGGTGGTGGGGATTCGCGGTGCTACTACTGCTGATCGTGGTGGGGATTGTGGATATTTTCTACTTCCAATTCTTCAAATCGCACATCGACATCCTAGCCTTCAACATCCTCTACGACTCCAACGGCGAAGTGCTGCATTCGCTCTGGAGCGACTTCCCCGTGGTGTGGGTGGGCGTAGGGGTAGTAGCCTCCATTGCCGGGCTCGTGCTGCTAACCCGGCTCTTGGTTCGCCGCAGCTGCCCGCTATGCCGACGTACCAGCGTGCTCACACGCACGCTGATAATGCTGGTACTCACCGTGCTGCTGGGCTTACTAGCGCGCGGCACTCTGCTCGACCGCCCCCTGGGGCCAAGCCATACCGTGGTCTCCCAGGAGCCGTTCATCAACCAGCTCCCCATGAATGCGCCGCTCGCCCTGCAGTACGCCTACAAGCACTACTCCGCGAGCATAGCCACCCCCACCGTAGAGAACCAGCTGCGCAATGGAGGTTTCAGCACGCTAGAGGAGGCCGTGGGCACCTACCTTCGGCACCCTGTAGATGCAGAAAATCCGCTGCTCGCGCTTATTGATACCACAGGGTACAACCCCCTGCTCGACTCCCTGCCGCCGCACGTGGTGGTACTCCAGATGGAGAGCCTTGGCGAATACTACATGGGGTTCAACCGAGGGAACTTCAATCTGCTTGGCGCACTGGTAGATGAACTTCCACACCTCATCCACTTCCCAAACTTCTTCAGCTGTATGAACAATACCCCCGCCACGCTGGAGGGGATGCTCTTCGGTTCGCCCTTCCACCACCTCGGGGTCTCTACCCAATACCCCAAGCCGCTACCCTACTCTGCACCTTGGACTTACAAGCGAAAGAACTACGAGACCTGGTATATAACAGGGCAGCGGCTCGGCTGGCGGAATCTCGACCTCTACCTAGCGGCCGGCAAGGGATTTGACCACATAGAGGGTGACAACGCGCTACGGGAGTTCGACCCCGAGGCGCACGTAGGCGAATGGGGGGTGCATGATGCCTCACTCTTCAAACGTATTTGGAGCGTGCTGCAGTCATCCCCATCGCCACAGTTCATCTACGGCATGAGCATATCGCACCATACGCCCTATGATGCAGCGACTTTGGAACCTTTCGCCGATAGCCTTCAGATTCCCGACTCCGTAACCCGGCTCTACAAGACCGGCCCCGCCTTGGCACGCCGCAGCTTCCTGGCATTCCGCTACGCCGCCAACCAGCTCGGGCTCTTCCTCCGCAAACTCCGGCAATCGCCCCTCGGCCAGCGAACCATAGTGGCCATAACGGGCGACCACACACTCCGCCAGATTCTCAATGTGGGCGACGACCCAATGGCTAACTATGCAGTACCCCTATTGCTTTATATACCAGAGCAGTACATGCCAAAATGTAAAGTGGACACCACAACCTTTTCCTCGCAGAACGACATATTCCCCACCCTCTACCACCTCTCGCTCTCACGCGCTAATTACCTGCATGTTGGCTGCAATCTGCTGGATAGCATCCCGAGCCACCGCCCGCCAGCCGCGGTGTATACCAACACCTTCGCCATGAACCGCCACGCCTTCGCGCAGTGGACCACCGACTACTACGCCACCCGCGACACGGTAACGGGACGCCTGCACCACGATGCGCACCCCACCCCCACCGAGCTCGCGCTAGGCGCATGGGGGCGAAGCTACATGGCGGTCATGGGCTGCTTTATAGCCCGCGAGCTGGAGAATGCAAGCGAAGTAGAAGGATGGCTGAAATAGCCCGAATGGGCACACGGTAGCATCCAGCTCCGCCGCTCCCGATAGCCCCCACCTCCTCCACTCCAATACCGCACGTAAACCCTACGCAAAATCAACCCCATGAAAGCCCTCCACAATTTCCTCTCCCTAGCGGCTATGCAGGCCGGCGCCATGCTCATCGGGCTCCTGCTCATGCCCTACGTCACTCGGATATTCGGTAGCGAGGTATTGGGGCTGAACTCCTTTGGGCTGGCGATGGCCACCATATTCGGCATGGTGGGGCTATGCGGACTACAGATCTACGGAGTGAGAGAGGTGGCAAGGGTACGGAATAGCCCTGTTGAACTGCAATCGGCTTTCTCTAAGCTCATTACATACCAATTCTTCTTCATAGGAATCACCATTCTACTGTATGCAGTTTGGGTATTGTATCGTCCTGCAGAAGAGCGTATTTATCTTATACTATTCGAGCTATTCCTACTGGGTACAGCTACTGACCTGGTATGGCTGTACAATGGGCTGGAGAACTTTGGGTACATAGCCCTGCGCACCATAGTGATTAGAGCCCTGGGGGCAGCCCTGGTATTCCTCTTCGTGCGGAACCCCTCAGACTTTGCGCTCTTCATCTTCCTGCAGCAGGGCTCCATCCTCGTTGGCAATCTTTTCTACTGGACCTCGCTTCGTCGCTATGGCCTGCGAATCCGTTTTGCCCCGCTCCGCGCCACGCTACAGGCCGTATTTAAGCCCGCCGCCTTTCTGCTGCTCCCCATACTGCTGACAACGCTGCTGGCATGGGCCGACCGCGTGCTGCTTGGCTACCTCTCCGTGCCGGCCCAGGTAGCTATCTATGACTACTCAGCCCGCCTAGCGCGCATCGGAATCACCGTGGTCGGGCTCATTGGCAACGTGCTGTTCCCCCGGCTAGCCCACCTCTGGCAGAACGGGCAACAGAACGCGGCAAAGCAGGTACTCAACCGGCAGGCCCGGGTAGGCGCAACCCTCGGGATGCTCATTGGCGGCGGACTCTTTGCCACCGCTACCCCCCTCTGCAGCCTCCTGTTCGGCCCCACGTTTGGAGGGTCAGATACCGTGCTGCGCATCGTAGCCCCCATGCTCGGGCTAGTGGGCATGGGGCTCTACCTCGCGGGGATGTCTATCGATAAAGAGCGCATGGTATTCAAGGCATTAGCCGTCGCAACTGTTGTGAATACTATAGCCAACGCAACCCTAATACCGCGCTACGGGGCTATTGGCTCTGCTATAGCATACGTAGTGTGTGAACTTGTTTTAGAGGCGATTTACCTTTATATCCTAAGAAAAGAATTACGAATAAAAAGCCTAATCATCTATATCACAATCATTATTTGCATTTCAATTGTAGCGTACATACCCACACATTTCATCATGTTACCCTACGCCTGGGCCGATTTCCTCGCCAAGGGGCTTGTGTATAGCGTGCTGTTCATTACGGGGGCCTACCTCTGCATGGGCGACTTCCGCAGGGTGGTGAAGAGGCAGCTGGGGCAGATTTTCAATCGGAAGCGCTGAAGGGCCGCTAGGCGCAAGGCGGTGATGCGCGGGGCAAGAGGGGGCGATATTTTAAATGCGGAGCGGTGATATGCTGGGCGCGATGGGGAGATTCGGTGAGGCACGGCGCGATGATATTTTAAATGCGACGCGGCGATATTTCAGGCGCAAAGCGGTAATATCTTAAGCGCGATGCGACTATGGGTTAGGTGCGATGCGGTAATATCCTAGGCTCGACGCGGAGATATTTTAAATGCGATGCGGAAATATGCTAGGCGCGACGCGGCAATATGTTAAGCCCGACTCGGCACGCCACGTCGCTACTAAGACCCTATAGCAAACAGAATATGCAAACATCCAATGAGAAGCCCCGCCTGGTAGCCGTAGTGCTGGCTGGCGGGGCTGGCATGCGCGTAGGGGGGCAGCTCCCCAAGCAATTCCAACGCCTGGGCGGCCGCACGATGCTCTCATATAGCCTACAGCTCTTTGCCCAACAGCCCGAGGTGGAGGCCATCGCCATCGTCGCCCCTGAGCCGTTCGTGCCCGCGCTGTCCCAGGAATACCTGGGACGAAAAACCGACTCCGACCCGCTGGGGAAAGTAGCCCATATCATCCCTGGCGGCAGCACCCGGCATCTATCGTGCCTCAATGCCCTCCGGGCCCTCGGGGAATATAGCCATAACGACCGAGTCCTATTCCATGACGCAGACCGTCCCTTCCTCCCCAAGCCCGTGCTCCAGCGCCTTGTAGATGCCGTGCAGACCGCCGATGCCGCCACCCTCGTAATGCCTGTGGCCGATAGCATAGTGGCGGTGAATAGCTCCCCCGCGAGCCTCCAATACCTAGACCGAGGCCAGCTACGCCGGGTGCAGACCCCCCAAGCCTTTAGATTCGGGGTGCTACGCGCAGCCCTCAAGGCCCACGAAGCCGACCCCGACGCGGGTGAATTCACAGACACCGTATCGTTTGCCCTGCAGCACACCCCGGGGCTACGCATTGCGCTGGTGGAGGGCGATGAGGCGAACTTCAAGATTACCACTCCCTTCGACATGGTGGTCGCCGAGGCCTACGCCTCCCTGCATTACCCCAATTTGGATTAGTCAACGTCGTACCAACGCCGTACCAACTCAATACCAACGCTACTGCATCTTCGAATTTGGCGGCGAAATTCGAAGATGCAGTAGCGGTGGTACGGCGTTGGTACGGCGTTGGTGGGAGGAAATCCCCTCCGTAGCCTTGCGCTTTACGCCCATACCAGGCACCTCGCATGCCTCCCACCTCTGGCGCCCTAATGGTCTTTATCGCTCCGCGGCCACCATCAATTGCGATGCGGGCCCTTAATCACAACGCGGCGTGCTGCGTCGTTTGCGCATAATGCGACCCCTTAATCGCGATGCCGCGTTGGTTAGGGCGGGCACTCGCTGCGCTCGGCACCGCCCCTACCGAGATTGCGATAGCCAAGCTCGCCAATTGATAGAGATGAGATTCTCTTCGGCAGGCCTACAAAAACGACGCGGCACGCCGCGTCGCTACGTTCTTCGAGAAATGGAAATGCTTGATTGAAATCTAGTCGCCTGCGAGAAAGGGAAAGGCGCTCTATAAAAGATTGAACCCTGACAAAATGGGACGCACGCGAGCCTCGTGCAGCGATGCGCCCTAATCCCTTAGGCATCCAATGGGAATGACCTTCACCCCATCGGGCCGGGTGTAGGCTATTTGCCCGCCCGTAAGCACCATGAGCAGGTCGGGCTCTCTAAGGAGATTTTGCCCTTCCGCCTCATTGCGCGTTCTTATCAGCTCTTTCAGCTTGAGGAGGTGCGCTGCGCCTTCCTCTATCTCACGGCTGCCCAATTTGCATTCTATGAGCGCGTAATGCCCATTCTCCAGGTGTAGCACAAAGTCGGCCTCCAGGTCATAGCGATCGTGGTAGTAGTTCACATAGCTGTTCATCGGCTGGGAGTAGGCCCTTAAATCCCTCGCGCACAGGCACTCGAAAATGAAACCGAACGTTCTCATATCGAGCATCAGCGCGGAGGGTGACAATCCCAACGCAGCTACCGCAATGGAAGGGTCTACCATTCCGCGTTTTAAACCGCTTCGTATCACGGTTTTCGACCGTATGGCTGGGCACCAAGCCTCCACATCCTGCAGGATGAAAAGCTTCTGCAATGCCAGCATATAATCGTCAAACGTGGGCATTGAGAGGCTCTCGGCCGTGGCATTGACATCGGCCACGATGCTCTTCTTGGAGGCTAGGGTAGACAGATTTCTTGCGTAGGAACGCAGAATGGCGCGCGCAAGGCCTCCATTCCGCCTTCCGCGGTCTACGCTCCGTATATCGTCCTCGCATACAGAGAGAAAATAATCGTGCGCTACCATGAGCTGTGCCCTCTCGGTCTTCCCGCTCAGAGAGGCCGGCCAACCGCCCCTGCATGCGGCAAAAATCAACTGCTCTACGCCAAGGTCTGACTGAATCCCGTCTATGTCGAGGTTCGGGTCGTTGAACAGGGCTTTCAACGAAATTTTCCCGTTAGATTCTCGCGATTCATACAGGCTCATGGGCTGCATTCTCAACCGAGCAATTCTCCCTGTGCCAGTATGCTTTATCTGGTCCCTATCGACAGCGTTGGAACCCGTGAGGATAAATTGCCCGGGCTGTCCCCTATCATCAACTGCCGTTCTCACCGCATCCCACAGGACGGGGGCAACCTGCCACTCGTCTATAAGCCGGGGCGTATCGCCCTCCAGCAGGAATGAGGGTTTGGTTTGCGCGGTAGCCAGGTAAGCCTCTGCCGTATCGGGATCTTGCATCCTAAGTACGCTCTTGGCCTGCTGCATGGCCGTAGTGGTCTTCCCGCACCATTTGGGCCCTTCGATAAGCACTGCGCCGAAAGCGTCTAGATAGTCGGACAGCTGGGTATCAAAGACCCTTTTAAGATATTCCTTCATAAATTACAAAAATTGCTGGAGCAAAGGTAGTAAACCCTCCTATAACCCACAACATTTTCTCTTTTTGAGGGATTTCGGTTTGCGTTTTTGATAGTTGGGGAGGGAATCTGCTCGCAGGGATGGGCGGACAGGCGCATGGATGGGTAGGCAGGCATTGGATGGGATGGGTAGCCTTAGATGGGTAGGTCAGGCAACTTTCGGCCTGCCCCTACGTGCCACGTAAGGAAAGGGAGACCTCGGAGGACAGGAAGGGTTCTCGCTGCCGCATTTTCAATGATTTCTCGCTGATATAGCGCGGCGGAGCAACCTGATTGGCTGCTCCGCCGCTTGCATGTTGATGGTTCACCCGCGTTTGGCGGCTACCACACCACGGTCCTGCTCGTCCTCTCGCCCCCTACGATGGCCGTCACCACGTAGGCCCCGCGGGGCAGGGTGGCCAGCGATACCCGGTCGCCCTGGGCGCGGAGCATCTCCAGCCCAGAGGGAGTGGTAACGAGCCACAGGGGAATGATTGGAGCGTTCCCAGAATCCCCTTCGCGGCTTCCTTCCCGCAGTAGCTGAACCTCGCCAGTAGGGCTGAGAGGCGAGAGCTGGTAGGCAGGGAGACTGTTAGAGTCATCGCCCGTGGAAGTACTGAAGAATGGACGACTACTTTCCACTTTGAATTCGGGTGATTTGGTTGTTCCACAGCCATTGGTGGCCTCTGCATGCCCTCTGCAAGACCAACGGCCCTCGGTAAGGGGGCTTGGTGTAACCAAAAGCTCCGTCGCTCGCTTGGCAACTTTGGCCGAGAATGAATAATACACTTTCCACTCGAATGGGAATACCCTTTGATGCCGAAGAGGTATTGGCAGGCTAACCTTTATCGAATCCGCTTGGCCTAGCGCGGGATAATTCGTGATTCTTAGATCGATCTTTGGCTTACCGGCCCAAAGTAGGCGATAGCCGCAGCTCGATGAATTGGGAGCACTAGCCGTCAGCAGCACCAGCCCGGTGCCTGTTGGCTCTAGAGTGGCTGATTTAGAGTTGGCTGATACGATTCTCGCAGGCCCCTGAACCTGCCAGCGGGCGCCATACAGATCCGAACTGGTTGTAAAAAAGTAGTTTGTCGCCCCTGGGCAAAGCGTCTCTGGACCTACCAACGAAAACGGGTAGCAGAGTTCTGGAATCCAGGGGCAGGGATGGATGGGCCTTTCTAACACATAGGATTCCAGGATCTTCCCCTGCTCCACCAGCGAGTAGGACATCCAGAAGAAGCCGCCATCGCCATGCCACGTCCCATCTGAATTCTGAATTCTAAGCGCTTGTCGATCATCATCGTACCCCACTACGCAAAGTGCGTGCGTATGCCTATCCTCCGAGGTAACCACATCGCTCGTCCACCACCCATGCTTCTCCCATTGTTCCCGGTAGGTCCTCGTGACCCGAATCACGATTACTATGGGGTATCCCATACTGATTTGCTGCTTATACACCTCCACTTGGGTCAGCTCTTTCCTCGGGATCGCCCCCCACGTAATTCGATACCGAATTGCGTCGTCATAGGCCTCGAGCGATGGCTTACTCCAGCAGTCCACGATTCCCCTGTAGGGCATCAGCCGCATGGAGCAGGCTCCTACTCCGTTCAGAAAGCCCAGCACTTTCGGGATGTACACTCCCGAATCACAAAACGTTTTAGTCTGATTGTATACAAATTGTGGGCTCCGGGCTAGGTTCTTCCAGTCGTGTTTCCAGTCATTGTAGTACAGCACCCCCATGGCGGCGTAGGCGGTAGCCCAGGCCGAGCAGCTCCCCAGCCCATTTTGGTAACCAGGCGGTGGGGAAGGGAGAATCCGACTCCTGGGCATACTAGCCAGCACACCAGGTTTCCCTTTCGTCTCTATCTTGGGCAACGCATCGTACTCCTCACTTGACAGGAGCAGCTGCGAATAGCACGTTTGCTGAACAATGAGCAAAATGGCTACAAAGAGCAGTCTGTAGAATTGCATGACGTCACCTCCGCTTTAGATACCAAAAATACGATTTCCCGCCCACAGCACCCTTTAGGCTGCCGTTCTCTATAAGGCAGGTATCCAAAAAAACATAGTGCAGTATTACGGAGGAGTTCTTATCCCCCTCTTCCAGCAAGCTCAAGACGTAGTGGTCACTACTGCTCCCCAGCTCTGGATCCTTAGGTCGGAAACGATTCGTGAATTTTGCCCCGGTTTGCGTGCTGCCTCCCTGGGTGTAGCTCCAGGTGCTATCCGGGTTGAGCACCATGGTGATGCGCGTGGCTCTACGGGTGCTCGGTTCCTCCATGAATCCTGATTCCCACACCCGCTCCCACTCCCCGATCACCGAGCCCTTCGGCGGCAGGGACGGGGTGATTGGCAGGTACTCCGCCTCCTTCTCCCTCTTCTGGCAGCCTGCCAGCGCCACGGCCAGCAGGAGCAGCATCGGTAGATAGTACCTTCTTCTCATGGCTATGCCTCCTATGCTTTTAGGTTGATACGAATGGGTTCACACGCCTGCAAGTTACAAAAAAAATGGGAGGCGAACACCCCCTTTTTAATAAAAGTTGAAAATCCCTCCCCTAGAATGCCTGAAAGAGGCACTTCCAGGGTGCAGCGCCCCCCGTGCCACACTACCAACCAAGGGAAAGGCGAGCCTGTACGACACGGAGGGCTCGCAGGGTATGGTGAGTACTGGATTAAGACCTCTGCAAAAATCACATAAGCGACGCGGCACGCTGCGTCGCCACTGTCTTCGAAAAATGGAAGTGATTGATTAAAACCTATTTATTCGCAAGAAATCCCTCCTATAAAAGATTGACCCCATACGGGACTTTTGCAGAGGTCTCGGATTGGATGGTCAGGCAACTTTCGGCCTGCCCCTACGCAGACGTGGGCATGCGCAGGGCGGGAGAGGGTCAGTCCGCACGGCGCAAGAAAAGGGGGTGCGCCCTACTTGGGTACACCCCCTAAATACTCGGCTCTGCCTAGGCTAGAATTGCTGCAGGAAGCGCGTATCGTTCTCAAAGAAGAGGCGGAGGTCATTCACCCCGTAGCGGAGCATGGCTATACGCTCTACCCCCATACCGAAGGCGAAACCGCTATACTCGAGGGGGTCGATACCGCAGGCCTGAAGCACATTCGGATCTACCATACCGCACCCGAGGATCTCTAGCCAACCCGTATGCTTGCAGACATTGCATCCCTTGCCTCCGCACAGGTTGCATGAGACATCGACCTCTGCCGAGGGCTCGGTGAAGGGGAAGAAGCTGGGGCGAAGCCTTATCTTGGTGTCAGCCCCAAACATCTCTCTGGCAAAGTAGAGCAACGTCTGCTTGAGCTGGGCGAATGACACGCCCCTGTCCACGTATAGCCCCTCCACCTGGTGGAACTGGCAGTGGGCGCGGGCCGAAATGTCCTCGTTCCGAAAGACCCTCCCAGGGCATATGGCGCGTATTGGCGGTTTCTGCCGCTCCATGATACGCACCTGCACCGAGGAGGTATGGGTGCGAAGGAGCGTATCGGGATTGGCTGAAATGAAGAACGTATCCTGCATATCGCGCGCTGGGTGGTCGGGCGGAAAATTGAGGGCGCTGAATACGTGCCAATCATCCTCAAGCTCCGGCCCTTGCTCCACCGTGAATCCTATGCGATAGAATATATCTTCAATCTCCCTCTGGATCTTCGCGAGGGGATGCCTTGTGCCAAAGGGGGCGCGAATGGCAGTGCGCGTAAGGTCGAGGCTAGCAGCACCCGTGGCCTGCTCGGACTGCAATTTTTCCTGCAATTCCTTAATCCTGCCCTGGGCAAAGGACTTAAGGTCGTTCAGCGGCTTGCCGAGTGCCCGTTTCTGCTCGGGAGGGAGCTCGCGAAAGTCGTCGATGAGCTTGGTTATCTGCCCACTGCGGCCAAGCATACCCACGCGCAGAGCCTCTACCGCCTCTGGGGTGGTAGGGGTTGCCGCTTTTAGTTCTGCGAGGAGGGTCTGAATACGAGAGAGCATGGTTCGCCCTACTTCATCCCCTTAGGGGTGTTCACTATGGTGATGGACTTTATCTCGAGCTTCTCCACGGGGAGATCGGCCTCGCCAGTCTCCACATTGCACAGGCTATCCACCACATCCAGACCGTCTATCACTTGCCCGAAGACGGTGTATTCGCCGTCGAGATGGGGAATCCCCCCCTCCTTGGTGTAGGCCTCTAGCTGGGCTGGCGAGAATGTATAGCCCACTTCGGTGGCAACGTAGCTCTGCATCACAGAATCCATATGGGCCTGCACCTTCTCCTTGGGAAAATTCGGGTTATTCACCACGTTCTCCATGTAGTACTTGGTGGCTTTGACGTTGGCATCGCGCATCTTCCGCCCCTCGGAGAGGTTGGTTGTAAGCTGCTTGAGCTCTTCGGGGTTGTAGACCCTACCCTGCGATATGTAGAACTGCGAGCCCGAGGAGGCCCGCTCTGGGTTGACCTCGTCGCCCATGCGTGCTGCTGCCAGCGCCCCCTTTCGGTGGAAAAGCTCCGCGTTGATCTCTGCCGGGATGGTGTAGTCTGCCCCTCCCTGTCCGTAGGGCTGCCCTTTCTGCCAATTGCGGGTGTTGGGGTCGCCAGCCTGGGCCATAAATCCGCTTATCACGCGGTGGAAGGCCGTGCCATCGTAGTACTTCTCCTTCACCAGCTTGATAAAATTGTCGCGATGCTGGGGCGTCTCATTGTAGAGCTCTATGAGCATGTCGCCCTTGCTGGTAGACATTTTCAGAACGTAGCGATCCTTGTTGTACTTAGGCTTACCGCAGGCTTGGAAAGAGAGCAAGAGCACCAATCCCAAGCTTAAAATTGAAAGGAGTTTTGCAAGACGTTTCATTGTGTTTACCTTTGCTTAAAATTTCTGCGAAGATAGGGGAAATTTTGATATGCTCCGTCTTTTAGTCGCCATTAGCCTGAATTTGCTGCTTCTATCCCCTCTGGCTCTGCCCTCCACGGGCGGGGTTCTGGGGAGGAATGCGGATAGCGCAATGCAGATGGCGGGCGATGCCGGGCGATACCAGCGCTACCCAACGGCACTGGGGCGCGGAAGGGGCGTGGGGCTAGTCCTGAGCGGTGGCGGGGCGAGGGGGCTGGCGCACATCGGGGTGATTAAGGCTCTGGAGGAGAACCACATCCCCATAGACTACATCTCTGGCACTTCGATAGGCGCCATTGTGGGGGTATTCTACGCGCTGGGCTACACGCCCGACGAAATGCTCCAGCTCTTCAAATCGCAGGAGTTCAAGTACTGGAGCTCTGGCGATATTCCCGAGCGGTATCGCTACTACTTCCTGCAGTACGGCAACGATGCGCGGCTGCTGACGCTCTCGGTAGCCCGCCAAGATTCGCTCTTTCGGCTTGTGCTACCCTCCCACCTGGTAAAGACCACCGAGATGGATATCGCATTCCTAGAGCTTATGGCCTCTGGCAATGCGGTGGCGCGGGGCGATTTTGACCACCTTTTCCGCCCTTTCCGCTGCGTGGCGAGCGATGTCTACCGAAAGCAATCGAGGGTCTTCAGGCGGGGCGACCTCGGCACTTGCGTGCGCGCCAGCATGACCTACCCGCTGCTGTTCCGCGCCACCGAGATGGATAGCGCCCTCCTCTTTGATGGCGGGATCTATAACAACTACCCCTGGGATGTGATGGTGCGGGAGTTCGGCCCGAGGATAATAGTGGGTAGCAACGTATCTGGAAACTACCCACAGCCAGCTTCTGACGACCTGATCGGGCAGCTGGGCATCCTGATAATGAACCCCACAGACTACGCGCTGCCCGACTCGCTGGGGGTATCGGTAGAGACGCAGCTACCGGGCATCGGGATTCTCGATTTTGACCTGGCCGATTCGCTGGTGGCGGCGGGCTACAGGCAGGCCATACAGGCTATGCCGCAAATAAAAGCCCGTGTGCGCGACAGGATGGACAGCACAACCCTCGCGGCGCAACGGAGCTACTTCAACCGGCGTAAACCCCCGCTAATCTTCTCCCGTGATGTTGAAATTGAGGGCTTGAGCCCCCTTCAGGCTAAAAATATCGAGAAGGCCCTCATTAAAAGAAGAAATGCCTTCTCCCTCGAACAGCTCAAGCATGAGTACTTCAAGCTGAGTGCTGACTGCAGAATCGACCGTATCTACCCCACTGCCCGCTACAACGATGCCACAGGGCACTACAAGCTCAACCTGCAGATAACGAAAGCCAACCGCCTCGACCTGTCCCTAGGGGGTAACGTCTCAAGCTCTAACCTGAATAACATTTTTCTCGCGCTCGACTTCAAGCTGTTCTCCCTATTCATGAGCCGTATACACGCCAGCGGCACCGTGGGGCACCTCTACTCGAATGCGGAGGTGGGGTTCAGGCAAGATGTGCTGCGCACCCTCCCATTCTACTACGCTTTCGGCTACCGTTTTAGCCGGTATGACTACCACACAAGCTCTCCGATTGCGATTTTTGACGACTCCCGCCCTCCATACCTAAAACTGCGCGATAGCTACTTCTACTGGCGGGTTGGCACTCCCATGAGCTATAACTCGCAGTTCGAGCTCGTGCTGAACTACGGATTCCGCTACGATGACTACTTCCAGGTACCCAATTTCCTGAAGAAGGATGTGGCCGACGAGACCTTTATCCACTACCTCTACACGGCTATGGAGATGAGCCGGGAGACGATGAACCACAGGCAGTTCCCCACTCTTGGGCAAGAATGGATAGTGCGGCTAGCCTACCTCCGCCTCTACGAGCGCAACACTCCTGGCAGCACGGCTACGCAGCGGCTCCAGACCGTCCAATGGCACAGCTGGTATGGCCTCCACGCCCGGTGGCGCGGCTTTATCCCCCTGTTCGATGAAGACCGCATAAGCCTCGGGCTGCTGGGCGATGCGCAGCTCTCACTAAGGAGCGCTTTCGCCAACTACACCTCAGATCTACTAGCCACCCCCCGCTTTACGCCAACCCTCACCACACGGTCAGTATTCGTGCCACAGCTGAGGGCAAATCAATACCTAGCCATCGGCATTATCCCGTCTATCAAGCTCCTGCCCAACCTCTACTTCCAAATACAAGGGTACGGCTTCCTCCCGCTGCGGCAGACGCAGGCCGATGCCAACCAACGGGTGACGTACAGCGATTGGCTGAGTTCCCACTACCTTTTCGGGGAGGCCAACCTCTTTTACCACACGATAGCGGGTCCTATCAGCCTGAATGTGGGCTACCTCCCAGGATGGCGGGGCGATTTCTGGAACGACATGCTGGTAAGCCTTAATATCGGGCTGGTGCTATTCAAACGGATGGGAACGGAGTATTAGCCTATGGGGGTTCTGAGGAAGCTGGCGGGGCAGAGCGCCATATACGGACTGAGCAGCGTGGTGCCAAGGCTGCTGAACTATTTCCTGGTGGTGCTGCACTCACGAGTGCTGGTAGAGGCCGAGTACGGAGTGGTTACAGAGCTCTATGCCTACATAGCGGTGCTTATGGTGCTGCTAACCTTCGGGCTAGAAACCGGGTTCTTCCGCTTTGCAAACCCCAACGACCGTGCAGAGGGTGAAAAGACCTACGCCAGCGTCTTCTACTTCCTCCTAAGCACCAGCGCGCTATTCGTAGGGGCGTGCGCCCTCTTTTCACACCCTATTGCGGCGGGTTTGGGGTATCAAGGGCAGGAGGGGCTAATACTCCTTACCGCCGCAATCCTGGGCGTGGATGCGTGGCAGGCCATAGTGTTCGACAAGCTCCGTTGGCTACAGCGTCCTCTAGCCTTCAGTGCCATAAAAATAGCCGGCGTTGCGATAAACGTCGGCTGCAATATTCTCTTCCTGGTAGGGTTTCCCCGCTGGGGGATGTACAATGCGAACTTCGGGGCGGGCTACATTCTGATGAGTAACCTGTTCGCCAGTCTCTTCACGCTCGTGCTCGCGCTTGCGGCTAGCGGAGGCCTCCCCAGGGGTGCTGGCTGGAAGAGGCTACGCCCCCTTCTGGTCTTCTCCTTTCCCCTGCTGATTAGCGGGCTGGGCGGCACCACGAACGAATTCATGGATCGGGTGTTCATCAAATGGCTAACGCCTGCCAACGAGGCGATGGCCGAGCTGGGTATCTACGGGGCTAATGCCAAGATTGCAGTTCTTCTGGTGCTTTTCATACAAATGTTTAAATTTGCCGCCGAACCGTTCTTTTTTGCACAGGCCCAGACCAAAAATGATCCTAATGTATACGCCTTGGTAACCAAGTGGTTCACCTACTTCTGCATTGTGGCCAGCGTGGGTATCATGCTCTACCTCCCGCTGCTGCAGTACTTCGTGGGGGCGCGATTCCGAGTAGGGCTGGGCGTAGTCCCGATTCTGCTCCTCGCCAACCTGCTCTACGGCTTCTTCTTCAACATCAGCTTCTGGTTCAAGATCTTGAAGAAAACCTGGTACGGCGTACTTCTCACTTTTAGCGGTGCTACCGTAACGGTGCTGGTGAATCTCCTGCTAACCCCACGGCTGGGCTACTACGGCGCAGCGGCCGCTAGGGTGGCGAGCTATGCCTGCATGGTGGTTATGTGCCTTGCCATAGGCCAACGGCATTTCCGCATTCCCTACCAGTACGGGCGCATGCTGCTGGCCACGGCCATTGGAGGGGTGATGCTGGCTATAGGGTGGTATCTGCCCATAGACAACACGATAGCGCTGATCGCTATTCGGACGGTGGTGCTAATTGCCACCGTGGAGCTGGTGGTGCGCCTCGAGGGGAAAAGCCTCGTAGGCCTGTTAAGGTACGGAGTCGGCATCATAAGGAGGCAAAAAAGGGGGTAAGGGGGAAAAGGATGGAAATAAAGATTAAAACGGCCATCGGGGCTCTAACGCCGCAATACGGCACTGCAGAGAGCGCTGGGGCAGATGTGCACGCCTACCTAGATAAACCGGTGGTTTGCCCTGCGGGGGACTGGATTGCTGTGCCCACAGGGGTCTTCCTAGAGATCCCCGCGGGGTATGAGGTGCAGGTACGCCCACGGAGCGGTCTGGCCCTACGGCATGGTATCACAGTGCTCAACGCTCCAGGCACCATAGATAGCGACTACCGTGGTGAGCTAAAAATAGTGCTGATCAACCACTCGAAGCAAGACTACACCATAACCCCTGGCGACCGTATCGCCCAGCTTGTTGCAGCTCGGGTAGAAAAAATCCAGTTTATACCCACCGAGCAAATCGGCAGCTCGCCTCGGGGCGAAGGGGGCTTTGGCAGCACTGGAAAGTAACCCACAATTCTCTACGAACGACAGATGAATTCGCAATTCATGTACAGACTCTCGGCACAGCTCTTCGCTGGGCTTGCACTATGCCTTACCGCTCTACACGCTCTAGGGCAAGATGATACGTACACCCCCATGCTCGATACTGCCGACGCTACGTATCGCTACTTTGAATTGTACCGCCAGCAGCTCTTCGACTCTGCAAATGACGAGACGCTCTACAAGCAGCTCCGGGCGGCTGAGAGCTCTTTTCCACACGAGGGCGAATATCCCCGTTGGCTCTCTGGGCTCTACTCAGACAGCGGAATGCTAGACAGCGCGGTCGCCTGCATGAAGAGGACCGTAGCCTGCGATTCCTCAAACCTCTACTATCTCAAATCCCTGCACGATCTCTACGTAGAGCAACGGGGCGACCCTAAAGAAATGACCTCGGTAGCCCAACGCATGGTGGCTCTTGCCCCCGAGCGTCCCGATCTATGGTACGCGCTGGTGGTAGACTACTTGCGCGCCAACCAGACAGACAGCGCTATAGCCATTTGCCAAAGGCTACGGGGGTTACTCGCCTCCACCTACACCGTAGATCTGATTATTTCCAGCGCTTTCCACATGAAAGGGCAGCCAGACTCTACCCTAGCCTACGCCATTCGCAATGCCAACACGCACTACCAGCTGGCAGAGGCCAACTACTACGTAACCGAGGTGGCCTCCAACCTACGAAAAGACTCCCTCGCCCAGCTCTACTTCGCCAAGGGCCTACAGCTAGATTGCCCCAAAGCTCCATTCCTACTCACCCACCTCCGCTACCTCTGCGAGATCGGCAAGCCAGAGAATGCTCTCAGCACTCTACGCAAGGTAGACAGCCTCTGCCCCCTACCAGATAGCGTTGCGCTACGCATCATCGGACTCTTCATGTACAGCGTGCCGCCCAGCATGCTTGCGCAAAAGGAGAACCAAGAGCTGATGGAGACCCTGCTCGATAAACTACCCATGGGCAACGACGCCATAATTGCCAAATTCCGATTCTACGAGCTAGTAAAAGAACGGGGGAAAAGCCGCCAGCTCATTGCACACCTTAGCGACCTCTACCCGAATGATTACTTCCTGTGGGCTGCTCGCATGGAGATAGAACAGCTCGAAGAACATCCCCTCACATTAGAGAACTGGAGCGAAAAGACCTCTACACTTCGCTACATCATGCGGCAATTCCCCCATGATATAGCAGCCCCGTTGAACTACCTATTCTCCGTTCAAAAACTCCTAGGCGCTGCAGACGGAAGGCTGGTGGACTCTACCCAGGCGATCATTGATGCCTACTCCAAGGATCTTAAGCGCAGCAAAAAGACCGATAAGTTCCAGTACTATTCGCAAGATTCCGTAAAGATTTCCATGCCTAAAAGGCAGAAACTACGTGAGAACCTCTCAATACTATACTCCTACCTCGGCGATATTGAAATCGGCAGCAAGCGCTACAAGCAAGGGTGGAAAGCCTACGAGAAGGCCCTGAAATACAATGACAGCAATGCCCTCGCCTGCAATAACTTTGCCTACTACATAGCCCTCTACCGCCCCCAAAAGCTCTCGAAGGCCAAAAGGCTCTCGGAGAAATCGCTCGCCCTAGATCCTAAGAATCCCAGCTACCTCGACACCTACGGCTATATCCTCTACCTACAGGGAGATCTCGAGAGCGCCAAGGCTGTATTCACGGAACTCCTGACCCTGCAGCGTAATCCTGGGCGCACAGCCCTACTGCACTACAGCGAGGTGCTACGCGCACTTGGCAATGAGCAGGCGGCTGAAGTCTACCGTCTTAAGGCCGAATACGCAGCAGACCACGCAGAGTAATTCGATAGAAAATGCGAAAAGGCTTCACATACAGCATATTGCTAATTGCGCTATTCTGCTCTTGTGGGCACTGCCTTGCCCAGACCTCTATCAAGGAGCTACAAGCGCAGAAGCAGGCTGCGCTTGCACGGATAGAAGAGACCAACCGCCTCATTGCGCAATCTAACCAAGACCAAAAACTTAGCACCCGAAAACTAGAGCTCATAGCGAGCCAAATCGCCACCCGGAACACCGTTATCAGCAACATCGCCCAGCAGATTGCCCAGTACCGAAAGGAAATCTCCCTCCTGGAGACGGGGATTGAAACCAAAGCGCGCGAGATCGACACCCTCAAGAGGCAGTACGCCGCCTTTCTCCGGCAGGCGCAGTTCAAAACCAACTCCCACAGCGTTATCTTCTCCGTGCTGGCCTCTAACAATGCCGCCCAGCTCTACCGGCGCGTTCGCTTCTACCGCGAATATCTCGCCTACCAACGAGACCAGCACAAGCGCATTGCCCTCGAAGAGCAAGAACTCTCTGCCCGTAAGCAGCTCTTAGAATCAAAACGAGACGAACTGCTCGCCCTGCAACGGGAGGAGAACCAGAATCGGCAAAACCTCCTGAGCGAGCAGCAGAGCTATGACAACACCCTCAATCAGCTCAAAGCGCAAGAGAAAGAGCTGCGCAAAGCACTACAAGAAGAGCAGCGGCGCGTAACCAAAATCAACCAAGCCATCACCAAGCTCCTGCAAGAAGAGGCCGAGCAGAATAAAAAAACGGCCCGAAATGCCGCCTACAAGACCCTCAGCAAGCACTTCGCACAGAATAAGGGAAAACTCCCCTGGCCAGTTCGCCAAGGGGCTATAACGCGTGGCTATGGCCGCGAACAGAATAAAATCTTCAAGGGCGTCACCACCACCAGCCAAGGGATTGACATCGCCGCTCGGAGTAACAGCGCTGTGCTTGCCGTATTCAACGGCACCGTAACCAAAATCGCCCACATCCCCGGGGGGAACAACGTGGTCATCGTGCGGCACGGCGATTACCTCAGCCTCTACTCCAACGTGCGGGAGGTGACCGTCCGAACGGGCGAACACGTGAAAACAGGGCAGACCATCGGGTCGCTCCTCTCCGAGACCGCCGGGCAGAAAGCCTCACTCCACTTTGAGATCTGGCACGGCTTCCAGTCCCAAAATCCGCAACTCTGGCTAGCACCCTGACGGCAAACCTAGAAAATCATTACCTTAGCGGAAAATTTGCACCCCAGATATCAATAAATTTGAAGAGCATGCCAGAAAAAGAATACACACTGATACTCAACTCCTCACGAGAATCAGTGAACATGCTCGAGAGCTTCCTAGACGAGGTGATAACCGAAGAGTTCGAGCCGCTCTACGGCAATATATACATGGCAGTATCTGAAACACTCAGCAACGCCATCATCCACGGGAACAAAGAGGATGCCACAAAGCGCGTTCTCCTCTCCTGCATAGCCAGTGACCAGCAACTCCGCTTCACCATTCAAGATGAGGGGAAGGGGTTTGACCACGAGCACTACAACGACCCGACAGTGCCAGACAACACGCTGAAATCGAGCGGTAGGGGTATCTTCATCACCCGCTGCTTCTGCGACGAGGTGGCCTACGAGAAAAACGGCGCCACCGCCATTCTCACCTTCTCCCGAAAATAGCTCTCCATGCCCATCGTCTTCGCCAATCGCAACATCACCTTCCAGCTCCGCCACAAGCGAGAGCTTAGAGCCTCCATTGCAAAGATCATCGCAGACTACGGGTTACGGGCGGGGCGCATTGACTACCGATTCTGCGATAAACACCACATCAAGCGGATCAACATTCAATTCCTCCGCCACCACTACTACACAGACATCATCACATTCGGCAACCTGGAGGGCAATGTGGTGAATGCAGACATCTTGATTGCCAAGGATGTAGTGCAGGAGAACTCCGAGCGCTTCGGCACTTCGTTTCCCGATGAGATGGCCCGCGTTATATTCCACGGGATTCTCCACCTCGTGGGGCTGAATGATAAAACCGCAGAGGAGGCTACAGCCATGCGCAGCGCCGAGGAGAAATACCTAGCCTATTTTCACTCGCTACTGTAATCCAATAGGTTCGGCTACTGGCCGCTACAGAAGAGCCGTGGGCGCATTTTTATGTCCACGGCTCTTTTTTTGCCGACTGAATCAAGATGCAAAACCCGCATAAACGATGCGGCGTGGGCAGGGCGGGCACTCGCGAGTGGGCGGGCAACTTTCGGCCCGCCCCTACAGCACCGCCCCTACCAAGAGCACCGTACCAAAAAACCGTTAATGGCTAGAAATGTAATGCTATTTATAGCAATGCGGCACAGGGAGGGAGGGCACTCGCTCCGCTCAGCACCTCCCCTACCAAGAGCGCATTAGCAAATCTCGCCAATTGATAGAAATGCTATTTTCCTCTGTAAACCTCACATAAACGCTGCAGAGATCCCCTCACGGCACAGGATCGTACCCACTCCCGCCCCATGGGTTGCAGCGCAGTATGCGACGCACGCAGAGGTAGGTACCCTTTAGAGGGCCGTGCTTTATCAGCGCCTCCTTGCAATAGCTAGAGCAGGTGGGGGTAAAGCGGCACGATGGAGGCGTAAGGGGCGATATGAAGAGCTGATAGCCGCGTATTGGCAGCACCAGAATCCAAACCACCCCTTTCCGAATTCTAGCCTTAAGCACCCCCCACCTCGCCCGCTGCATCTATCCCCTCCTCTATTTTTCGTAGGATTCGCCCCATAGCCGCCATGGATTTTTGGAATGTGGGCAATTCGCGATCCACCACTATCACCGCGATGGTAAGGTGCAGATTACGCCGCTCGCAAACCTGGCGTAGCCCCATAGCCTGCAGCCTATAGGCTTCGCGCATTCGCCGCTTGTGGGCATGCCGATCTACCGAGAGCTTACAGAGCCGCTTGGGCGCTATGAACACCGTCTTGATGCCCGTCTCCCCTTCTGCTCCCACTAGGTACTGCGCCCTGTAGGGGAAGCTAAAAAGGCGCGTCCCCTGGCGGAATAGGATTTCGGCCTCTCGCTTATTCGGTAGTCGCTCTGCCCTCGGGAATGCGAAAGGATGCACCTTTACACCTTCTCGCATGGTCGGTTCTGATAATCTACCCGCCCTCTTACTACGCGGGGGCTACTTCTTCTTGGTATTGTTCTCGGCAATGAAGTGTTCGAGCGCTTCGGTCATGCTCTTGCACGCCGCCGTTGGCACTGCCACCTGCAGGGTGTAGCCGGCGCGCTTTACCGCGTTGTGGGTGCTCTTGCCGAAGGCCGCTATCACCTTATCGCCCTGCTCAAAGTTGGGGAAATTCTCCTGCAACGATTTGATACCCTGGGGGCTGTAGAACACCAGCGCATCAAAAGTGTTGATGTCGAGATCCTGCAGCGGCGAACTCACGGTGCGGTACAGTATCACCTTGGTGAGCCGAATGCCCTCCTTGCGAATATCGCGGGGGATGTCTGCCTTATGCACATCAGAGAGCGGTATCAGAAATCGCTCTGTTTTAAAACGCTGCATCGATTTGATAAGCGTTTTCAGCTCCCCATCCTCCGGGAAAAAGATTTTGCGCTTCCGGTATATCGTATACTTCTGGAGGTAGAGCGCCACCTGCTCCGACGTACAGAAGTAGCGTGTGGTCTCCGGCACCGTGTAGCGAATCTCCTCTGCTATGCGAAAAAAGTGGTCTACCGCCGTGCGCGTAGTAAACACTATGGAGGGGAACTTGGCAAAATCGATCTTCTGCTTACGAAATTCGTATGCCGTTAGACCCTCTACCTGGATAAAAGGGCGGAATACCATCTCAAGCCCTAGCTTGTCGGCCATCCGCAGATACGGGGATTGCGCCTGCTCTGGCCGTGGTTGTGATACGAGCACCTTCTTGATCTTCACAGCTGGACCTTTATAGACTGTTGTGAAAAAATGCAAAAACGCAATGGTTCAGAAAAACTTACGCCACTGTATATCCATACCACCCGCTCCCCGCTGGGATACCCCTTGGCACTGGGCGTACAATAATTCCACACGCCTACGCTGGCCAAACTCCCTGGCCAAAGCGCAAAAGAACGCTCGAATCACACCACCACGTAAATTGCCTTATATCCCTCTGCTACAGCTGCCCGAGCAGCCTGAGAATAAAGAGTAACGGGGTCAATTCCAGCGCACAAAGGTACAAAAAATAGTAGAATGCGCCGAATCTGTACCGTGCGAACACCACCGCCACTCGCAGCACCCGGTAAAGCAATACCGCGCCAAGCAGCAGCAGTACGCCCATGCGCAGCGCTGCGCCCCACACGCCCGTTGAGAGGAATGTGAGCGGGATAGCCAACACGAAGAGCGGTAGCCAGGCAAGGCGATTGATAAACTGCAGCTGCCTCCATACCGTATACGCCCCGCTCGCTCGGTTGGTCAGCCAGCCCGAGGTGAATATAACCACCCCTTGCAGTAAATAGCGGGTGAATATCAGCCCTGTAAGGATAGCCACCACGCCGTAGGGCGGCACGCCCTCTAGCCACTCTACGCTGCCCAATGGTAGCAGCAGCCAGCCGAGGTAGCCCAGCACTAGACAGTAGAGCAGATCGGCCAGCAGGTTGAATCCGAGAACATTCAGCGCCGATACCGTCTCTAGCGACTCTACCGATCGCCTCCGGAACAGCAACCCGACGTACTTTCTCGTCGTCTCGCGAAAGTAGATTCTTGCCACCGCCGTAAGCAGGGCATACACCACCAAAAAGCCCAGCCCGAACACCATGTCTACCCGCTGCAGCATCAGCGGTTCACCCTTGTCCTGCAGCGGCTGCACCGTAAGCACGCCGTGATGCGCCAAGGGGATTTCGCCCCCCTTAAATGGCGCAACCTGCACCACTGGCTTAGGTGGGGCTATCAATTTCGGCAATGAATCAGACAGCTGCAGCGCCACGTAGCCCCTGCCGTCGAGCACTGCTACTGGGTGGCTAGCCGCATACACCTGTAGCGGAAACACCGTGTCGCACTGCACCGGCTCGGGCTCAGGTATAGCCAGCTGCGGCACGAGTTCACGCCGAATGCGTACAGTCCGCTGCTGGCGCATGGCCGCCTCGCGCTTGGCTACCAGCTGATCGAGACTGTCGAGATTCACCGGGCGCGACAGGAGCGGATTCCGTATGCTGTCGAGTTTCTCTATAGGCATGCCTTACTGTTTCTCTGCGTTTATTGCTCTATTTGGAGGCCCTTCTGGCGGCCTCTGTTGCGGGCCAGATGTTCTGCGATTGCCACTGGTTGAAACCGCTGGAAAACCACCTATACGACGCTGCACATCGCATCGCTATGCTCTTCGATAAACGTAATCGCTTGATTATTATTTTCAAGAAGGGAAAAGAGCCCCCATAAATGATTGAAATAAGCTGAACTCTTGCAATGGCCACAGGTTCATGCGTTGGCTACTGTTCCTTTCCATCTAACACTGGGGTACAGGCTAGTGTTCGCACCACTTCGGCTGCCTTCACTAGGCTCTCCACGGGCAGATACTCGTATACGCTATGGAAATTCATACCGCCCGCAAAGAGGTTAGGGCACGGCAGGCCACGCCATGTGAGCACCGCCCCGTCAGTCCCTCCGCGTATTGGCTGTTCTATGGGCTCTACACGGCAGCTGCGCATTGCCTGGCGGGCATGCTCCACCACCCACATTTTCCCCTCCAGCCTCTCGCGCATGTTACGGTACTGCTGCTCCACCTCTAGCGTTACCACCGCCTCACCGTAATGCGTGCGCAGCGAATCGGCCACCCGCTCCATATCGGCCAGCATCTGCATGAATACCTCGGCATCGTGGTGGCGCACTATGTAGTCCACCGTTGCCCTGGCCACGCAGCCCTCCATGCGGTAGGGGTGGAAAAATCCCTGACGCCCCTCGGTGTTCTCTGGCCGTGCCGATAGCAAGGGATGGCTATCGAAATCCCTAGCCATTGTGAGGGCGTTACGCATCTTCCCCTTGGCCTCGCCAGGGTGGCAGGGCACACCGTTGAACTCCACCCGTACCCTAGCCGCATTGAAGCATTCCCATTGCAGTTCCCCTACCCTTCCTCCATCTACTGTGTAGGCGTATTGGGCTGGGAATTTCGCCAAATCGAAGTGCTCCACCCCACGGCCTATTTCCTCGTCAAGGGTAAAAGCTATCGCCAACGGGGCATGCGGAGCTCTTGGGTTAAGGCTTAGCCAACGTAATAGCTCCATAAGGGCAGCCACACCGGCCTTATCATCAGCCCCCAGAAGCGTATTGCCGTCGGTCACCACTAGATCCTGCCCACGGCACTCCAGCAGCTCGGGAAACTCCCGTGGGCTAAGCACCATGCCCCCGCTCAGCACTATATCTTCCCCTCCGTAGGCCGATACCACCCGTGGCTTCACAGGGCGGCCAGGGGCATCGGGCGCGGTGTCTACATGGGCAAAGAATCCAATGCACGGCGCCTGGGCAAGCCTGCCAACACCAGGCACGTAGAGCGTAAGGTAGCCGTAGCCATCTACCGTCACCCCACTATAGCCCATATCGCATAGCTCCCCTGCAAGCAGCTGGATCAGCTCCCGCTGCCCCGGCGTACTAGGGTAAGTGTCGCCATCCTCACGGCTCTGCGTATCCACCGCTACATACCGGAGGAAACGCCCCAATAGTGATGCCCTATCAATCATGGGTAAAATGGGCGAGCGTGCGCAAAATAGGGGCGCATTCGTAAAATAGGCGGGCATTCGGGTGGGTGGGCAACTCNCGGNCCGCCCCTACAGCACCGCCCCTACCAAGAGCATGCATCAAAACTCGATAATGGTTAGAAATGTAAGTAAATTCTAGACCCCTCTGCATTGCCCATTTAAAAACACCGCACCGTACAATTACGCAGGGCGATTCGCCATATCCCTGTGGAGATACGGCGAATCGCCCCGTGTAAGATTTAGTCTTCTACCTCAGCACCGCCTCGCCAGTCCCCGCGAGCGCTCCGTGCACGTAGGCCTCCACCTTGTAGTTCCCCTTCGCGTAGGTGCCCTTTTCACCGTAGAATACGCAGAGGTCCAGATCCGCATTGGCGTACTCTACCTCGCGCACGGCAGAGTAGGCCACCGTCTCGCCGTTGAGCGTGAAGATGCCCCCCTCTGGGTCTGCGAGCAGCACACCGTCGGGCGCAAAAATACGCAGGTAGACGAGGCACGATCCCGACTTGGCTATGGGGTTGGCCATCAGCGTCATGCACACCTTGAGCTTCACGGTGCGCGAGGCTTTATTCACCACCTTCTCACGCCCATTGAGCCCCACCAGCGAAATGCTGCGCGCCTGGATTACCGAGCCGCGTTGCACCGCCTCGCTCAGCGTCTCGTTCTCGCTCGAGAGCTTCTGCACGTTGAGCTGCGCCTCGGTGTACTCGCCCCGCACCCGGCTGTTCTCCTCCACCAGTTCCTTGTTGAGCGTGTTCAGGGAGTCGATCTCGCCCACCATCTTGCGCATAATCGCGCGCAGCGTACCCAGCTCTTTCTGGTACTCTTTGATCTTCTTATAGCTCACTGCCTTCACGCTCTTCACCTCCGCCAAGAGCTTCTCGGCACGCGCCTTCTCGTCGGTGAGCTTTTCCAGCAGGCTCGCGTTGTCAGTCTTCAGATCGTTGTAATCCACAAGTACCTGTTCCAGGTTACGCGATATGGAATCGCGCTGCTCCTCGAGCAGAGACTGCATCTGTACAGATTGCGTATGCTTTACGTAGTAGAGGACTCCCAGCCCAACCGCGGCCAGCAGCAGCAGCACCACTAAGGTTGCCAGAAGACCAACTACCTTGTTCTTAGGCCTAGAGCCCGAATCTTTCGACCGGGCATCGGCCCTCCAATCATCCTGCGCCATAGCACCCCTCAATTTTTGGAAATTTCTACAAAAGTAACTCTCTCTACGCATTGGTGTTTGCACTTCTACACCTTGATTTTTACGAAGTGCCCACAGTTTTCCACCAATTGCGTTCACACGTTAATAAACGTATTAACGGTGCAATTCCGTATACCGCAATCGTCAAATACGGCTATCCCATTAAAATTCCCTACCCATTCGCCGTCTTCTTTTCACCCTCCTAGCCACAGAGAATCATTAGGTTTTACCCAATCCTACCCCTGCCGAAAGAAAATGCGACTTCCGTAATTTTGGCAAGCAGACCAGGGCACAAAGGTTAACCGCAAGGCGGCGGATGATAACCGGGACGGGATAGATTTAACCGCGACGCGGTGGGTTATAAACCGCGACGCGGCACGCCACGTCGCTACAAAGACCCGGGCGGGCAAGGATGGGTGGCCTGCGGGATGCGCACGAATATGGAGACTATGGCGACGCGGGCGGGGAAATCTTCGCGAAAACCGCGAAGACCCCGCCCCTACAGCCAAACATTGCGGGGAAGGCTTTTGACGACCAGCACTTAGAGGGCGAGGAGGGGTGCACGCCTCGCCCCGCATTTGCAATAATCGCCCCGCCGCCCTACCTTTGCCTAGCGTAGCTACCGCAAGCCGCAGCCTTTCACCAAACGTTCTGAGCCGTCATGCAGCAAGAATTCCCCCTCCTGACCACATCGCCCGTCAGGCCCTGCTCCGTGGATGCCTACACCTACCTCGCCCTTTCGCAGGCAGGGGGCATTGCCGACGTGCGCGCCCCGGCAGAGTACGCCCGCGGGCACATCCCCGGCGCGGTGAATGTCCCCCTGTTCACCGATGAGCAGCGCGCAGAGGTGGGCACTACCTATACCAAGAAAGGGCAAAAAGCCGCCGTAGAACTCGGATTTAGCCTTGTGGATGGGCGCATGGATGCCCTACGCAGAGATCTCCTGGCGCTCGCGTATAGCGGGGCGGTACGCATCCACTGCTGGCGGGGCGGTATGCGCTCTGCAAGCGTGGCGTGGCTAGCTGCCCGCTCGGGCGTAGAACCCATTCTGCTAACGGGCGGCTACAAGGCCTACAGGGCATTGGTACACAGCGCCTTTGAGTACCCGTGGCAGCTTATAGTACTCGCCGGGCGCACCGGGGTTGGAAAAACCGAAATCCTTCAGCACCTCGCGCTACTCGGCGAACAGGTGGTAGACCTCGAGGGGCTTGCGCATCACAAGGGTTCTGCCTTCGGTGCGCTTGGCCAAGCAGAGCAGCCCAGCACCGAGCAGTTTGAGAACAACCTCCACCAGATTCTCTCTGCCTTCTACCCGCACCGCCGCGTATGGGTGGAGGGGGAAAGCATCAGCATCGGGCGAATCTTTGTGCCCAAGCCGTTCTATAGCCTTATGCTTGCAAGCCGCACCGTAAGAGTAGAGGCCGCGCTTGAGGAACGCGTGGCGAGGCTAGTACGGGACTACACCGTTTTCCCTCCCGAGTCAATCATCGAAGCCCTCGAAAAAATCACCCGCCGCATGGGGGGCGACCAGGTAAAACGGTGCCGGCAATGCATCGAACACGGGAATTTCAACGATGCCATAGCCCAAACGCTCGCCTACTACGACCGCCAGTATGACTACACCCTCTCTACCCACTCGGGGCAAATTACTACGCTCAATACCCGCGGATGTTCGCCCGAGCAGGTAGCCGTGCAATTGGTGGAAATGGCGAACGAGGGAGGAATCTAGCTCGTCGGTTGGCGAGCGGAATTTGCACAATTGAATGCAATTCGCTTTCTTTGGGATCTAATAACCAATCGACACAACACATGAAAGTACGCAGTGCATTGGCTATCATTACCGCATCACTCCTAATGATCCTGGGAGGGTGCAAGAAGGACAATAACTCGCCCAACACGCCCAAAGAGCCCGAATTCAAAGTGCCCGTGGTGAAAATAGCCGCCGGAACCTTCAAGATGGGGACTCCCAAGGATGATCAAGAATTCAAACTCGACGAGAAACAGCACGTGGTGACGCTCACCCGCGATTTCTACATGAGCGCCTGCCAGATTACGAATGCCCAGTTCGCGTTGTTCCTCAACGAGAAGGGGGTGAAGGCTGACGGAAAATTCGCTACTCTGGGCCACGGGGCGCAAATAGTGGTCAAAAGCTCTGAAATGGGCCTAACCTATAAGGGCAATCAATGGACAGTGGCGGCAGAATACGCAAACCATCCCGTGGTATTCGTGTCATGGTACGGCGCCGATGAGTACGCTCGCTGGGCGGGAGGCTCGCTGCCCACAGAGGCGCAGTGGGAGTACGCCTGCAGAGCGGGGAGCGAAAAGGCCTTCTGTTTCGGCGATCCCGATGAGGAGAAGCTGAAGGAATACGCATGGTTTAAAGAGAGCAAACTAAAAGATGAAAAGGCTCTCCACATCCACGAGGTGGGGAAGAAGAAGCCGAACGCCTGGGGGCTGTATGACATGCACGGGAATGTATGGGAATGGTGTGCAGACTGGTACGAAGCGTACAAAGGCAATGCGACCGAAGATCCCACGGGCCCTACGCAGGGCGAGAAACGCGTGGCGCGCGGCGGCTCTGCCTTCGAACCCTTCCTCGTTAACCGATCTGCAAAGCGCGGCTCCGAGCGACCCGATGCGCTATTATCCGATGTAGGATTCCGCGTAGTATTCCCCGCCTCCTCGGTGCAGTAAATCCTTTCATGGTTAACAGACTCTAGAAACTATCTTGAGGTAGGCAGGGATGGGGGAGTGTCGGAGAGGCACTTCCCCTTTTTTGCGCTGCAAATGGGGAGGGAGGCATTTTGGAATACGATGGTTTAAAATCTATTCGCCCATTTCTCGGAGGACGTAGCGACGCGGCGTGCCGCGTCGTTATCCCGCCTTCATGCCTCCCGCCTATGGGAACCTATGGTCTTTATCACGATGCAGCGTGCCTAAGAGGTCACGCCGCGTTGGTTAGGGAGGGCACTCGCTACGCTCGGCACCTCCCCTACCGAGAATACGGCGGCAAATCTCGCAAATTAATAGAAATGCAATCCTCGGCGGCAAGACCGACATAAAATACACGACGCGCCGCGCCGCTACCGACTTCGAGAAATGGGATTGCGTGATTGAAACCGATTTACCCGCGAGAGGGGAAAGACACCCTATAAGAGATTGAAGCCACACGGGGATTTTGCTGCGCCCTCCCTTGGAATACGATGGTTTAAAATCTATTCGCCCATTTCTCGGAGGACGTAGCGATGCGGCGTGCCGCGTCGTTTTCCTCCTCTACGCCTCTCCTGCTTGATGCCCGCCGTTGAGTAAATGTCGGACAGTGCCATACGCCGCAACGCCTTCCCCGCAATGCCGACTGTAGGGGCGGGGTCTTCGCAATGCGAAGATTCCCCCGCCCACCGCCACCAAATGCGCATTCCGCTCCCCCGCTACGCCTATAGTCCCACCGGTGGCAGGTCTACATTCACCACCGCGCGCACGCTCCACACATCGCTGGCGTGGACGCCCAATCTATCGCCATAGGGCGAGTAGTAGGCCTGCACCCCAAGGGTAGTCTGGTAGGCCGTGCGGAAGAACACCATATCGCCCATAAGCGCCAGCCCCACCAACCGATATTGGCGGGGTTTTTCTACACCATAGAGTTTAGTATAATGCACGCTAAGCTCTGCCGTAAAACGCTTTAGGTATACCCAAGAGCCCGCATTGAGATCCGGGTAACCCAACGGTAGCGCGTAGATGCCCGAGTAGGTGCGCATCCCCGTGCCGATGCGGAGTGCCAGTGGAGCCCCGTATTGCAATCCCGTAGGATTAAAACTCCTGATCTCCCGGAGCCGCGCCTCCCCTTGCCACACCACCTCAGTCCCTACGCGGAGGCTATGATTCGGGAGCGCCCCTGGCAGGTAGACCGCACCCCGTACCCTGTAGGTAGGAGCTAGCATTCCACCAAAAAGCGGCTGGTAGAAGACCCCGCCCGAGATAGAAAACCCGAGCCGCGTGTACAGATCGCGCGCCGCAAGAACCCTGCTCGCCGAGAACGAGAGCACGGCCCCCAGCCGAAGTTCTGCCAGGTGGAGCGTAAAATCGATAGGATTGTACCGGCGGTTATTATTCGCCTGGGCCTGCAGCGATAGGGCCGTGGAGTAAAAGTAGGCGCCCCGCCTAAACCGCAGAGGGAATTGGAGGGCCAGATTTCCGCTTAGCCGCATTCCCTGGGCATGCACCGACCTCCGCCCCTGCCACAGGCGAGGCTCACCACCCCACTCCCCGTGAAAAGCCACATGCGGCCATATACCCCGCCACACGGCCTGCAGCCCTACCCCATGCGTCTGCCGATAAAAATAGCCCCCAGACAGCGCCAATGTACCCACCGTATTCTGCGATAGCAGCGTCACCCCAAGGTCAGAGTTTTGCAAAAAATCGCTACTCGACTCGGGAGTTGCATAGAATGGAAGCCAGCTGTGAATGCGAATAGCATGTAGCAGAGGATTGTACGGCGATGTCTTGTAATTCCTACTAACCGATTTTGCCGTATCGGGCTCTCCATGAAGAGAGAGCTGATACGAACTTGAAGTGGAATCTACCCCATCACCCACGGTGTTCGGCTGCCGAGTAATCCGTGGGTAGATATCCGTCTCTGCCATTGGGAACACCCTATTGTCGAACATCGAATCCTGCACCTGCAGCGTGCTATAGAGGCTATCCTCCTGAATCCGATAGCCATTGGGCGTAAAGGCCGAGTAGAGAATTCTATGCCCTCCCCTGGCCTCGATATCCTCTACACCATACCCTGGTAGGGCGAGCAGCACAGGGGCTAAACCCCCAGCACTATCGGCAGGCCAAGCCGCCCTGAAACCCCGCCTGGCATAGGCATAGCTCGCGCTGAAGTAGATAGCAGAACTATCTGCATTCAACCCTGAGATATCCACCATCTTAGGCCCATAGAGAATCTGGTAGCCATGCTGATCCCAATTGTAGAGAATAATCATGCTGCCAAGCTGACCCACAGCCCTTACTAGCGTTTCATTCCTCCCCCTCCCTGGCGCCAGCTCACGTATCTCGTAGCCCGCAGGGAGAGTAGCCCTCTCGGTTTCTCCACCTTTCGTTCTACTGCTCTGGCTGTTAATCACCATCCTCACCAGGCTATATCGCCCCTCCGCGGTAACGCCCGCGTACTCCACCACCCCAACGGCCGGGCGGGCAATGGGCGATACCACCACGGCATCGCTCGTAGGGATGGTATAGGATTTCTGAGTTACTAGGTTGATGCACACTATCCTATGCCTATTGATCCGCCCCCATATAGGATGCGGCACTAGCTCTGTGTAGGTAGCCAACGTATCTGCATAGCGCACGGCCGAAGCCATAGCACCAGGCTCGTAGATAAGCCTTGCTAGTCCAGTGCTATCGCGCGCGTAGAGCCCCAGGGTATTGGCGGGGTCGCTCTCCCAAAAGTAGTAGTTCCCCGTGCTGGGCGAAAAATGCGGATAGCGCTGACGTTGGTAATCTTGCTCTGGGTAGCTCACGGTGTCAAAATCACCCAGCACACTACTCCGGTAGAGCGAATCCATATGGGCAAAAGCCATGTTAAACAGCTGGTGACGAGTGTGTCCCGTTTGCCTTTTTAAACCAAAATGAAAAGGAAAGAGCACGAACGGGTACTTCGCGGTGTACTCCACCACCTTTGGCCACACCCCATCGCCATAGCGCGCATCCACGTACTCCACCATCACCGCGCCAAAGCCGTAGTGATTCGGGGTGCTGTAGCGGTATGAGCGCGATATGTACTGGTCATAGCTTAGCCGCCTGTGGCTGAGCAAATCGGCCCTGTAGCTCTGGTAGGTTTCCGCGCTGTGCACCCGCCCATACCCCGCCAGCCGACTCTCATTATGAATGGCATCGCCCTCCAAAAACCACAATGGGGTAACGGCAGAGGCCAACGCCACGCTCTGCTCGCCGAGCGCAAACCACAGCCCATGCACAAACTTCCTATCCAGCGCGCTCATCTGGCAGTAATGGCGCACCTCATGCGATATGAGATGCTGCAGCCACGGCACGGGCACAGCCCACTCGCCCGCCGAGAGGGGGTGCAGCTCCATGCGCGAGGGCGCCCACGCCACCAGCCCATTCACCACCGGCGACGCGTGATGCAGAAGGATGGGATAGGCGCGACCCCGAATAGGTGAAAGCCATGACCTACTCGCGTAGTAATCTGCGTAGTAGGCTGTTGCATGCGCCAGAGAATCCTCGCCCGGCCGATATATCACGTGGAACGGAGGGCGCACCACCTGCCGCCGCTCCACAAGCCCTGGGCCGCTCGCAGGCATGTAGTACTGGCCTAGCACGCACATGGGCATCAGCAGGAACAGGAAAAATGGAAGGCGACGTAGTAGCATAGCTGAAGAATTTGGCACTCCGATGAAATCTGTATGAAAACCATGACCTCTGCAAAAGCCTCTCGAACGATTCGGCATTATTAATCGCGATTGGGTGCACCGCTTGGCTACCCGCTTGGCGAAATGCTACACGACCGATTAAAAATCCCATTAATCGCATGGATGGATGGAAAAAGACTCCCTCAACAGCTGGCGCCCGTGCAAACCTTCCACCGCGCCCTAGAAGCCCTATTGCGCGATGCAACAACACCCTAAAGCAAGCTGAGAGCAGTGGTGGGTATCACATCATAGACGCCTTACCCCCGAGTAGACATCCACTACCCTTATCCTCCTTGGATTCAACGATTTACACTCGTTCGAACGGCTCTTCTTTGCACGCATTAGATCCTGAATCCTACCCGAGAGTCCAGGGATAGCCCGCGGTTGCTTACCGTTCTGTTTACCAGACGCATTGGGCTCAAACTGTAGATGCACGCTGGTGTATCTACCCTTTTCACCGCTCCCTAACGGCGCGAGCCATATATCCAGGGTATTACCCTTCCAATCCTTTGGCAATCGGATGAGTATTGAGCCATCAATCTCTTGAATATAAAAATTATAGCACTTTGATTCGCCCTTATCCCGATTCCAGAACCCCACCAGCACCTCGCGGCAGCCACGGGGTAGCCCGCCCTCCCAAGTAATACGCAGGCTATCGCCCTCTAGCCGGGCCTTGGGTGAACACATGGGATTGTCCCGACCCTCCGCGAGGCACACCCGGGAGGTATCGATAACCATGCCGCCCTCCTCGGGCACCAGCGCATTGCGCATGAGGTGGCTAAGCGCGCAATGGTACGCACCCACCCGCCGGAAATTCTCCTTCACCTCGGGGGCAAACCCCTGCTCAACGAACGGCTTAAATCCAGATAGGAAATGGGATGCCAACCGCATTTTCAGCCGCTGGGCTATCTGCGCGGGCGAGCGTGGATCTGCCACTCTCGTAGGGCGGGTGCGCAGGCAAAGCGTATCGCCAAGCAGGTAGTAGATGTAACGATGCCTGCCGCGGTACTTTGGGCGATGGGGAATCACTATGGCCATGGGAATGTGGGTGTTAGATTACGGAACTCGGCGGCGGCTATGGCCTACACCGCTGGGGCAAAGCGCCTAGCCGCCTTTTCGCACCGCGAAGATACAATCTCTTTGACAAATGCAATGGGGAATAGCCAAAACCGCACCAACGCCGTACCAACCCTACACCATCGTCGTACCTCCGCTACTGCATCTTCGAATTTGGTAGCGGAATTCGAAGATGAAGCGACGCAGGTGTTAGGTTGGTACGGCGATGGTAGGGCGAAGAGTAGGAGAAGAGGGCAAGGAAGGGGTAAGGGAGAGGGGGACAGGTAACTTGCGGCATTCACCTACTCTTTAGGTGCGTATTCGCTACTCGGGGGTGTGTGGAATCCCGCGATACTCGACTCATCCCATAAGTGATCGCTGGGCAAAATGGGATTCTAAACGAATTTCTCCGACATGCCTGTATCCCAGTAGGAAGAGGAAGCCACCCGCAACATGCAGCAGTGGTTCGCTTCGTATATTGCTGGGTTGGGATGCGCCTGCTACATATGTGGCCATGAATGGAAAGTAGCAGCAGCAAGGGGAATACGCAGTGGACAGTAAGAAAGACGCGCAATGGCGGTGAGAGGGAGCTCTTGCAGGAGGAAGATGGAGGGCATGTGCTCCGTGCGCAACCAAGAAGGCGGAGATGGGTGAAATGGCATGAACACGATGCGACGTTGCACCCCCCGATAAATGCCCATTCTGGATTCAAAAGATTAAAGAGGGAAAGGGAAAGGAATACAAAATAAAAATTAATTGCTTATATATACTTTTAAAATTATATTTTAATTATAGTTATTATTAATGTTTTGGGGCGTTCCTGTAGAACGCCCCAATTTGAATATCGTCCCATTTTCCTCTATTCCGCCCTTTCCATATACCTGCGCGAGCTGATTCTCCCTAGCCGCTTGCTGCAAATGCAACGAGTAGCTATCTTTGCCGAAAAATATGGATGGCTATTTCAACATTCAGCCTAACTCTTCTCTTCCTACCACTTGCTCGCCTCTTTACGCAAAATCCAGCTAATACCTTCCTCTTGTAGATACAATGCCAAACGATATGGGCAAACTATCAGGAAAAGAGCAACCTATCGACTGCAGGTTCGACATCATAGTAATAGGTGGGGGACATGCTGGCTGTGAGGCGGCGTGCGCCTCGGCCCGCATGGGATGCACCACGCTGCTCATAACATCAGACATCACCAAAATCGCCCATATGAGCTGCAACCCCTCCATCGGCGGGATTGGCAAGGGGCAAATAGTACGCGAGATAGATGCCCTGGGCGGCTACACCGCGCGCATAACAGATGCCACCACCCTACAGTTTCGCATGCTGAACCTCTCCAAGGGGCCTGCCATGCATAGCCCCCGCGCGCAATGCGATAAACGGCTCTTCTCTAAAGTTTGGATAGACACGCTAGAGAACACTCCAAACCTGTATATCATTCAGGACACTGTGCTGAATATCCTAGAGAATGGAGGGGAATGCAAAGGGGTAAAATGCCTCTATAGGGGCGAGATAATGGCATCTCGTACCATACTTTGTGGAGGAACTTTCCTCAACGGGTTGATACACATCGGGCTAAAGCATCAACCCGGAGGAAGAATAGACGAACCAGGTGTGGAAAACCTGAGCGATCAGCTAGAAGCTTTAGGCATTAAACGGCTGAGGTTCAAAACGGGAACCTCGGCAAGGATAGATGCCCGAACGCTAGACTTCACCCAGTTCACCGAACAGCCAGGCGATGCAGAACCCCAGCATTTCGGATACTACGCAGAGCCTAGTCCCTACTCCTGCCCAAGCGGGGAAAATCGTACCGACAAGACCACCAGCGAAAAAAGCAATCCCTCGCCTACCCCCTCCCTATACTCCGCCCAAGATGCTACCCCTGCGCCCCCTACACTGCCACAACTCAGCTGCTATATGGCCTACACCAATAGGGAAACGCACAGGGTAATACAGGAAAACCTCGACCGCTCGCCCCTATACCAGCATGTGATAGAGGGGAGAGGGCCGAGGTACTGCCCTAGCATTGAGGACAAAATCCACGTGTTTGCAGGCAAAGAATCCCACCCGATATTCATAGAACCCGAAAATTCCTCTGGCTACCTCTACTACCTGAATGGATTCAGCAGCTCGCTTCCCCTAGAGGTGCAGGCAGAGGCTCTACGGACAATAAAGGGATTTGAACACGTGCACATAGTGCGGCCCGGGTACGCGGTGGAATACGATTATTTCGATCCAACCATGCTACTCCATTCGCTTGAGAGCAAGGTGATTAAATTCCTTTACTTAGCAGGCCAGGTGAACGGGACAACCGGCTACGAAGAGGCGGCGGCGCAAGGGCTATTGGCGGGGATAAATGCGGCACTCTCACTTCAGGGTAAACCACCCCTTACGGTGGACAGGCAGACGGCCTACATAGGAGTAATGATAGACGACCTCGTAACCAAGGGGGTAGATGAACCCTACAGGATGTTCACCAGTAGGGCAGAGCACCGGCTACACCTAAGGCAAGACAACGCCGATGCGCGGCTGATGGAGCTAGGATACCGCATTGGGCTGATTCCGGAGGAACGGCTAACTCGCATGCGGACGAAGTACGAAAGAATAGGTGAACTGGTAAAATGGCTAGAGCAAACCAGCGTCAATCCTCTGGAAATGAATGGATGGATCTGTACGCAACACTCTGCCCCGCTCACCCAGCAGGTGAAGGCTTACCAAATAGCCCTGCGCCCCGAGGTGAAGCTCTGCGCGCTTATGCAGCAAATGGAAATGCTAGGGAAAATCCAATCTGCCTACGAGCAGGAGGTGATAGCCGGCGCAGAAATACAGATAAAGTACGGGCGATACCTAGAGAAGGAACGAGAAGAGATGCAGAACGAGAGTCGGCTAGAGCGGATAGGCATCCCAAGCTGGCTCAATGTGGAGACGCTGCAATCGGTAAGCATAGAGGCGCGGCAGAAGATCGGCAGGTATCAACCACGCAACCTTCGGGAATTCGCCAGCATCCCCGGGGTGAAGGTGAGCGACGTGCGGGGGCTGCTAATCGCCATTAACCGCAAGACCCGAAGGGGTGAATGATGCGGGAGGGCAACCCGTAGGAGGGCATGGCTGGGGGTATGCCAAGGCAAGCAACTCTCCACCCTGATGCTGGCCAGCAGGAGACGACGGGCAGGAAAAGGGCAAAATTTTGGGTACGGGCCGGTGAAGGGAAACGAAAGACGCAGATAGCACGGTGCGGGTGGCGACATCCCGCATATGTTCCTCGCGGAACATTTCGGGAAACGGGGGGTAAGCTGGCGGAAATCCAATTGTCGGCAGGCTATACGGGAAAGGATGATTGCGCAGTCGTAGTGATGACGGCGGCCATGTGGGGGAAAGATCACGCTGGGAATAGCTAAATACACGCAGGGGGGAAGCTCGGGGAAATCCAGCAGCTGGATTGCTACACAGATAAGGATAATTCAGCTGTAGATGTGATGAGGGCGGCTATGTGCGAAGAGAATTCCGCGGAGAATAGCTAAAAACACGTAGGGGAAGCTGGAGGGTATCCAGCAGCTGGATTGCTACACAGAAAAAGGACAATTCCGCGGCTGAAGGGATGAGGGCGGCAATGTGGGTGGAAGATTCCGATGGGAATAGCTAAAAAATAGCTGGGGCTGCTGGAGGGGACTACCCCCTACCAAAGATATCATGAAGAGAATTCCCCATTATCGAAAGCTGATGGGTTAGCAGAGAAATGAAGGCGAATGGGGAAGCAAAGGGGAAAAGGATATATGGGGTAGCAAAAAGGAAAAGCGGGGAGAGAGGGTACTGGGGGAATGGGCGGCTGGGGTAGCAAATGGGGAAAGGTAGAAGGGTGGAATACCGCGGGTATGGGTGGCAGGGAAGATGACCGTAGGCTGGGGGCAGAAGAGGGGCATCCTTAAGATGGGAGAGGAAGGGGCAAATAAGTTGTAGAGTTGCCCAAAGGAAGATCGGGCAAGAGCGAGGAATGGCATACTGTCCAAAATACGCCATTGCTTTCTTGAGAAAATCTAGGACCTTCCGTGTGGAGACGGAATTCTGAAGAAAAAAAGAGCGGTACAAGCTATGGAGAATGGAACAGGATAGACGCGATACTGAGGGGCAGGAAAGAAAGGATGAGAAAAGGGGCAGGGGGAGATGGTAGCAACTTAATAAAAAGGTTCCTTGAGGAACACAGAAGAATATGGGCATTAAGTATAGCACGCCCGTTGTTTGTAGTGCCTACCTGTGGGAATCCATAGCAAAGATGGATGAATGTTTTTGGGTGGGGAATTAGGAGGAAAAGTGCCAGGAGGACTATTTTTGATGGGTAAGGATGATTGTCGCTATACGATAAAAAGGTTCCTTGAGGAACATAGGGAGAAATAAGGCAATGACAGAGGAGCTACACCAACAGCTGGAGGCGGTAACCAATGACCCTGGCGTCTATATCTACAGGAATCGCCAGGGGGCTATCATCTACGTGGGGAAAGCGGTAAACCTGAAGCGGAGAACCGCCTCCTACTTCAATAGCGACGCCAAGCATAGCGGCAAAACGCTCCTGATGGTATCCCAGATCGCGAGCGTAGAAACCATTGTGGTACGCAACGAGCGCGAAGCCCTGCTGCTGGAGAATAACCTCATAAAGGAGAATAAACCGAAATTCAACATTCGGCTGAAGGATGACAAAACCTACCCCTGGATCTGCATAACGCGAGAGGAGTTCCCAAGGATAATAGTAACACGTAGGTACAACGGAAAGCTCGGCACATACTATGGTCCCTACACCAATATCGACACGATGAAACGCACCCTCGCCGCGCTGCGGGAATTCCTACCCTACCGCACTTGCAAGCTCCCGCTCACCGAGGAAAGGGTGAAAAATGGACTCTTCACCAGCTGTCTAGAGTACCATATTAAAAAGTGCAACGCCCCTTGCATCGGGCGGCAAACAAAGGGGGAATACGGCGAAACCATAGATATCGTGAAACACCTGCTACAGGGGAAAGTCGCTGAAATCACCCACATACTCCGCGCAAAAATGGAGGACTGTATAGAGAAGCTGAACTTTGAGCAGGCCGATAATCTCCATAGAACCATAGAGGCACTCAAGCTCTACCAGGAGAAAAATAGCATAGTGAACCCTAAAATGGGGGGAGTAGATGCTATCGCCATCCTCTCAAGGGGAGGCTACACTGCTTGCACCTACATTCAGATACGGGAAGGGAGGATTATACTAACTGTAACTAAAGAAATCCAAAATCCGCTTGAAGAGGACGAACCCGAAGTGCTAAGACGGACCATCATGTGGCTACACGCACGCTACACCAACTGGGCGCCCCTGCTAATCACCAACGTGGTAACACCCGACCCAATAGATGGTTACGAAAGTGTAGACCAAGACCCTAAAGGTGAAAAGAAGGGGCTAATGGAAATAGCCCTCATAAACACGAAAAAGCTCCTAATAGAGCTAGAGAATAAAAGACAAGAGAACCATGAAGAAATTCTTGAAAGAATGCAAAAAGACCTCAGCCTTAGTAGGATACCGAAACGAATAGAGTGTATAGACAATTCTAACACCCTAGGTACATTCCCTGTATCTGCATGCGTCGTTTTCACTGACGGGAAGCCAGATAAAAAGGAGTACCGGAGCTATAGCGTAAAAACCGTGGTTGGGCCAAACGACTACGCCACAATGGAGGAGGTGATAACCCGTAGGTATGGAAAGATGCCCGAAGAAGACCTCCCCGACCTCTTGATTCTAGATGGGGGAAAGGGGCAGCTACATGCGGGCATAGAAACGCTAAAAAGAATAGAAAAATTCGGCAAATTCGACATTGTGGCTCTCGCAGAAAAAAGGGAGGAGATTTTTAAACCGGGTGATAGCTATCCGCTCTACATCAATAAGAATTCCCCATCGCTCTACATAATCCAACAACTTAGAGACGAAGCACACAGGTTCGGGGTGAAACGACACACCAAGAGAAGGGATGAGAGCATAAAAGAATCCATTCTCTACAAAGCAAAGGGGATCTCAATAAAGACGGTAGAAAAACTCTACCAACGCTACAGCAGCCCAGATGAAATCCTTGCTGCCCCTTTAGGAGAAATAGAAGAACTCATCGGAACAGACAAAGCAAAAAGGGTTATAGAATTCTTAAAAGAAAGGACAAAATAAAAGGGAATGCACGGAAGTATCCCCCATGCATTCCCTACAGAAAGCGAAAAAGAAAAGTATATCAGGAATCTAATAAATAATGTAAAATTTAATTCCTATTACCCTTTCTAAATTTATAATGTTATCAGCAATATATTTTTTATAGAGTTGTATAATATAATAAGTAAAAAATTAGAAAAGTGATGAACGATCACCAAGGCCAGCTATATTGAAATGGTTGAATGCTAGAGATGTTACTTCCCTTCCCCTTGGGGTACGTTTTATAAATCCCTGCATTATAAGGAAAGGCTCGTAGACATCTTCAATCGTTCCTGGATCTTCCCCAACGGCAGTAGCCACCGTATTTAACCCCACTGGACCGCCGTTAAACTTCTGTATAATAGTTAGGAGGATCTTCCTATCCATCGCATCAAGCCCGCAAGAATCGATATTTAGCGCACCCAACGCTCTCTGCGTAATGGGCAGATCTATCGTCCCATTGCCCTCAACCTGCGCAAAATCCCGAACCCTACGAAGCAGCGCATTGGCAATACGCGGTGTTCCCCTACTCCTGGAGGCAATTTCATTTGCGGCCGATTCATCTATAGGACATTGCAAGATCGAAGCACTCCTCTCTACAATCCGTTTAAGGACATCTGAACTATAGTACTCTAAGAGGCAAGAGATCCCAAATCTCGCCCTTAAAGGGCTGGTTAGCAAACCAGAACGTGTGGTAGCCCCCACAAGCGTAAACGGGTTAAGGGCTATCTGAATGGAACGCGCAGAAGGCCCTTTGTCTATCATAATATCGATGGAAAAATCCTCCATTGCTGAGTAAAGGTACTCCTCCACTTGTGGCGCCAACCGGTGTATCTCATCAATAAAGAGTACATCCCCTTTATTAAGGTTTGTTAGAAGCCCTGCCAGGTCGCCAGGCTTATCTATCACAGGGCCACTCGTCACCTTTAAGGTTACTCCTAGCTCTTGAGCTACTATAGAGGCCAACGTTGTCTTTCCGAGACCTGGAGGTCCATGGAAAAGGACATGGTCTAATGGTTCACCACGTAAACGGGCAGCCTTGACAAAAACCCTTAGATTCTCTAGGATTTTGTCTTGCCCTGCAAAATCAGAAAAGGATTGTGGCCGTATGGAGTTCTCCACCTCGTCGGCACTCCAATCCCTAAGATAGCTCTCTGGCATTCAATGAAATAAATAAAAGTGGAGAATTTACAGCGTTGCTACTAACCATTCTCCCGAAACCAAATACATCAATGTACAGCGTTCTTCACTAATTATCAGATGGTTGCGCTTCGTTTCGCTTTCTCCCCTAGCCCATCTAATTGTTTCTATAGGTTGAAAAATCTCTAAAATCTGAAAATTGAATGAATACGACTATTAGGCTGTCAATTTTGTAGAAAATGTGCCTAACTGTCCGAATGCCTAGCAGGTGCAATATAAGTTACAGGAGTGGATGGGTACGTATAGCTTTTTCGTTCAATCGCTTAATCGTTGTTCGTCATGAGAAAGAGAGCAAGAAGGAGGAAACTATTAAAATTAACAACGTGTGTTTTTTCTTGTTCATAACTTATACGGAAAAAGTTAGCATGTGATTTTGAAAGCTCACTTTTGCGCTCTATGTACAGAAAACCGAGAATTGCAAATTTAATTGCGCTTTTTCTTGTACAAGTTATGAACAATGCTGTTGTTGATGCTTCAGTTGCGATGTTAATAACTCAATTTGTTTGTTCAAGGAGCCACATCCCCTCTTTGCCCGTTTTTTTTCTGAGCTGCGCAAGCTCAATGTTTGCCTGGTTTTTATCGTAGAAATGGGCCAGTGATACCCTGTATAGCCCATTGATATTGATTAGCTCTGGGTTATACCCCTCCCAGCGCAGTTGGTGGAAGAGTTTTTCGGCATTGGTTCGTTCCGCAAAGCTGCCCGCCACTAGGTAGTAGACGTTCTTCCTGTCAGCATGCGTTGTGGGTGTGAGAGCCATTTTCTGCTCGTGATTTCGCTCTATTTGGCTGTAGGGCGTTACCTCTGTCGAATCCTCCTCTAGCATCGTTTCTTGTTCGCGGTGCTGTGAGGTGGTATTGGGGGGTATTGGTGTACTCTCTTTATCTTGGTACGCCCAGTACGCAATGCCGATGCCAACTCCCACTATGGCTATTGGGAGCGTTATGGCCATTGCTACTCCCCTCTTTCCCTTTCCGTTTCGCCGTTTCTTTGTGAGCATATCTGGCATTGAAACTCGTAGGTAGCCAAATGTGTCCAGCTCTAGCTTTTCACCCGCGTAGGGGTTGAATATGATAGCATCGCCCTTGCGGTAGAGCTGGCCGATTCCCTCAAACCCGATCCGTTCACCACTCTTTAGCCTCTGGTTGGTGGAGTTCACCCATTGTCGTAGGGCTTGCTGTGCTTCCTTTTCTGGAATCCCGAGGTGTGTACAGAGGTAGTGTACTATGCTGCCGTCGTCAAATTTACGCTCGGTAGTGAAACCTATCCTCTCTTCGGGTGCTGTGAGTAGTTGTAGCCTCGTGTCTATACGTGAGGGGGTGGAATCTTTCAGAAAGCTCCCAATGGAAGGAATGCTGACAAAAGAATTCTCTTGCAGTATGAATCGTATCAAGCTGTTAATCAACATACCTTGTCGTTTTGGTTTGGAATATTCCATAGTGTGGGAATCCTGTGGAAGTCTAGTAATTTTCCCCTGCACTCGGTATCGTTCTTTGCGAGCTAATAGGCCTGTTGCTATACATTGAAGGTGCCGTAAATCCCTTTAGGTTCGCAGCGGCAACTGATATGGATTTACTGATAACTAACCATTTCTCGTTCTGCTAGAATTCGTATTCCGCCACAGTGCCGTATGGTGGCAGGTAATCGAAGAAATCGTTGTTGAAGGTTTTCCCCTTCAAGAGTTCTGCACTGAGGAATATTCCCCCGTGCGTGAATACGAGTAGATTATCCTGTAGTTCTGCTTTTTTCTCTTGCAAAAAATCCTGAAATCTGTCCCTAATCATAAGAAAAGATTCCCCCGAGGGCATCGGTTCAGTCAGCTGATTCTCAAACCAGTGTGACACTCTAGGGTCAGGATTGCTGTACATGAACGTCCATTCCCATTCACCGAAATTTATTTCTTTCAGCCTATTGTCCTTGGTGGCATCTTTATAGCCGCAGAACTCTGCTAGACGTACACACCTTGAGAGGGGGCTACAGTAGACGTGATCATACGTCTTAGGATTGATTTTACCCCGCACCACCTTCGCTTCTTCCTCAAAGCTCTCCTTCAGCGGAACGTCGGTCTGCCCGTAGCAGATCATCCTTGGAACATCTACCGTGGTGTGGCGAACAAGAGTAACCCTCATATTAGCATTATGGGAAAACGGTTGTTTATTAATACGTTAAGGCATCCATTCTCTTCCTATTTGCCCTTTCTCCAGAAGCGAAACCACCTCCTCCTTTTCTGCTCATTGTGGGGAAATATACCAGCGCTGGCCGTGCGCACATCTTCCACAGAGTAGAAGGTGGAGGGGTTGAAGCTCCGTACGGTCTTGAGTACGTCGGGAATCTGCTTTCGGCTGGCTACGCAGTAGATCAATGCCACATCGCCTTGTGAACCCTGCGCCTGCACCCTTGTTGCGCCGTATCCCTTGGCATTCAGCTCATTGGTTATCTGCTGTCCGAACTCCTGGGTGATGATCCTCACCACCTGCATCCCAACAGCCAAGTGCTCTTCTACCCTGAGCCCCACGTAGTTTCCCGTGGCGAACCCTAGGGCATAGGCCAAGTAGCATCCTATATGGTTTGCATGGCTCATTATCTGCCCTATGGCAACAATCCAGATGAAAACCTCAAAGAAGCCTAGGAGTGGCGCCATGGCCTTGTTTCCCCTTGATACGAAGACGATACGCATAGTTCCCAACGTAACGTCTGCAATGCGGGTGCAGAAGATGAGAATCGGGAGGATAAGGTAGGTGAAGTACGGATTATTGAGCAGTTCTTCCATGCTGGGAGGTGGTTGTGCTTTGAAGGGTTAGAACGCTTGGCCTTGGCCATCAATAGAGTATGTTTCGGAAGAAAAGGGTGGTCGAACCTGCCTGTGCATGGGGGCGAAAATCCCCCACCCGCCCCCGAACAAATCATCGGCTAAGGTAACAAATTTCTTTTGATTAGGCTCCATACCGCTGCTATCTGTATTAACGGATTCTAGCGGCATTATTACATACTGCTGCTGCCCGTTGTATATTGTCTGCCTTTCTACGTAGGTTAGCAGGTATTGCCCATTGGTAATTGCCACGCCTTCAGGATTAAATGAGAGGGTGAACTTAATGATAGCCGCTCCAGCCCTTGGATAGGTTCGTTGGGCGGAGATGAAATTCCCAAGCGAAAAGGCACAGAATTGTCGCACGCTCCCTGTAGAATCCGCCACAATGGCAAGCGGTTGTAGTACGTGCGGATGGTTGCCAATTACTGCCGTTACGCCCTCACGCATGAGAATTTGCCACATTTTCAGCTGCTGCTTGTTTGGGGCTAAGCGGTACTCTTCGCCCCAGTGCATGGCCACTATGGTAGCATCAGCAAGCTTCTTAGCCCTCCTTATATCATTGATAATGCGAGAGGTATCTATAATATTGACAATGGTAGGCGGAGAGAATGGAATCCCATTCGTTCCGTACGTGTAGGCCAGAATGGCGATTTTTTTACCCGATTTCTCCAGAATGAGCGGCGAATTGGCCAGCCAGTCGCTGCTATCCTTAAAAGTACCAGTGTGCGGGATTTCGGCGCTGTCAAGCTTCGTAATGGTTCTAATAATGCCAGCATTTCTACGGTCGCAGCAGTGGTTGTTGGCAGTGGTAAGCACATTGAAACCAGCCCACTTTAGCCCGATGAGCAAGGAGTCTGGCGCACTAAAGCAAGGGTAGCCCTTGTAGGGTTTTCCGCCTAGGGTAAGCTCCAGATTACCAATGGCGAAGTCGGCCTCCCTAAGGTAGGGGGCTACGTGCCGAAAGCATTCGGTGTAATCATACCCCCCACTGGCGCAGGCAGCTGAGGCTATTTGCGATTCGTGCTGCATGATATCACCAGTTATCGCAATGGTGATATCCACCGAATCTTGCAGGCCAGAAGGCCAAGTGGAGTGGTAATTTTCTACTGGAAAGTTGGTGCTGCTGGGCAAAAGCCAGAGAGCCAAAATCCAAGATAGCACGAATAGCGAGCAATAGTTAGTTTTCATTGCTATTCGCCCTCTTTTTAACCCGACGTTCTACAAGGATTCTCAGCCTGCATGTGCCAAAGTACACGGCAGAACCGACGAGCAGTCCGAATATCGCGCCACAAAGTACGTCGCCTGGGTAGTGTACCCCCATGTACACCCTACTGAGCGACACCACCATTGCCCACAGGAATAGCAGCCACCCGAGTAGTTTACTCCTAGCAAAAAGCGTGCCAAAGAGCGCAACGGCCATGCAATTACAGGCGTGCGATGATATGAACCCATACTGCCCACCGCAGTGTCCGTATGGTAGGTATACCAGCCCCTGTAGCTCTTGGGCGTGGCAGGGACGTAGTCGTTGCACGGTATTTTTGAAGAGATGTACCGATAGCTGGTCGGCGAGGAGAATGGTTATGGCCACACCCAGCATAAACCAGAGCAGCCCCCCCCACCCTGCCTTACGCCATACGAGGTAGAGGATTAGCAGGTAGAGCGGTATCCAGGTTAATTTCCCAGAGCAGAAGGCCATTATAGGGTCTAGCCATGCGGTATGGAGTCCATTTATGGCCAAGAACGCCTGCCTATCCAGCTCTAGCAACCACTCCATATTCCACTTCTAGCTATTATGCAGCGCTTTCCACAGCTCGTCGCGTAGTGGCATAAGCCCATCGCCCTTTATGGCTGAGATGAATCCGTAGGGAGCATCGAGGTCTAGGGTTTCCTCTATCTCCCGCTTCAGCTCTGCATCTATGAGGTCTAGCTTAGTTATAGCCACCACGCGCTTTTTCTCCAACAGCTCTGGATTGTAGAGTTCCAGCTCGCGGAGTAGCGTGCGGTACTCTGCATTGATGTCACCAGAGGTAACTGGGATGAGGAAGAGCAGAATGGAGTTCCTCTCTATATGCCTTAGGAATTGAATTCCAAGACCTCTCCCCTCGTGTGCACCCTCTATGATACCAGGAATGTCAGCCATCACAAAGGAGTAATCATCCCTGTAGTGGACAATCCCGAGGTTGGGCTGTAACGTGGTGAAGGGGTAGTCTGCCACCTTAGGGCGGGCAGCGGAGAGAGAGGCCAGCAGGGTCGATTTCCCAGCATTTGGGAAACCCACCAGCCCCACATCGGCCAGCAGCTTAAGCTCTAGGGTCACCCATCCCTCTTGCCCCTCCTCGCCGGGCTGCGCAAAGCGGGGAGTTTGTCGGGTGGCAGTGCGGAAATTCCAATTCCCTAGCCCACCACGCCCGCCGCGTTTTAGTACCAGCTGTTCGCCATTGCGTAGTATTTCACCTATTACCTCGCCGGTCTCATCGTCTTTAGCCACCGTGCCCAGCGGCACCTGTAGGACTACGCTTGTGCCATTGGCACCCGTACTGCGCTGTTTGCCCCCAGGTTGCCCGTTGGAGGCAAGGGCGTGCTTGTTGTACTTCAGGTGGAGCAGAGTCCACATTTGGTCGTTGCCCTGCATTATCACGTCACCCCCGCATCCCCCGTCGCCCCCATCTGGTCCGCCTTTGGGGACGAATTTCTCGCGGCGCAGATGTGCACTGCCTGCCCCTCCGTGCCCCGAGCGGCAGAAGATCTTGACGTAGTCGATAAAGTTGCTTTCGGCCATAGCCTTACCCTCTAGCTCTCTCCGTATCTTGTATCCGGTCGCAATCCCCTACCCTAGCAGCGCATCTACCCGCTTCGTTAGCTGCTCGTAGGTTTCCTCCACGCTTAGCGCACCCTTTATACGCTGGAATTTCCCTCGGCGCATGTAGTAGCGTGCCAGCGGTAAAGTGCTGGTTTCGTACACGGAAATCCGGTTGGCCACTATAGATTCGTTCTGGTCATCGGCTCTACCCTCGATGTTCGCCCGGTTTTTAAGCCTGCGAATCAGTTCATCCTTGGGAACGTCGAGCATCAGCACGGCATCCACCTGTTCATGCTCCGCCTTTAACAGGGCATCGAGCCGTTCGGCTTGGGCCACCGTCCGGGGGAATCCGTCGAATATAAACCCCTTGCAACCAGTGCATTGGTGTAGCACATCGGCTATTATTCCGATGACCATCTCGTCGGGAACTAGCCCGCCAGTCTCCATGTATTTCTTCGCCTCTAGCCCCAGGGGAGTACCAGCGGCCATGGCGTTTCGCAGCATTTCGCCAGTGGATAGGTGCTTGAGTCCGTACCTATCTCTTAGCCGTACCGCCTGCGTGCCTTTGCCTGCACCAGGCGCACCGAAAAGGATGAGATTCAGCATGGATTTGACCTCCTAATATATTGAATGGTAGAGTAATTCAGATTTTAGTAGGGAAGGAACAATGGAAGCCGTTGCGTGAATATAGCTTTATTGTTTAGTGCGGTGATATTGCCATAAATTTTCAGCCCTACTAAATTCAAAAATACAACGGAGATTTTAGAGCGCATTGCGTGCTACGTTGTTCCATCCCTACTCTGTCCGAATGTACAACTCTGGAAGCCCCCTCCCCAGCCCGTTGTAATCGAGTCCATAGCCGACTACAAAGCGGTTGGGCAGCTCTTCACCCACATGGTGTACAGTGTAGTTGCCCCTGAAGGCCTCGGGCTTGGTGAACATGGCAGCAATGCGCACCTCCTTTGCGCCTTGGCGTTCCAGCTCCTGCATGAGGCGAGCCATGGTGAGCCCGCTGTCCACAATGTCCTCCACCACCAGCACCCTTTTACCCCGTAATGGCTGGCGAAGCCCAAGTATTTCTGAAACCTCACCGCACGACGCTGTACCCTGGTAAGAGCTATAGCGGATGAATTCGATTTCCACCTCCATCTGCAGCGCGCGTAGCAGGTCGGCGGCAAACACGAACGCCCCATTCAGCATGCACAGGAGTATGGGCAGCTCTTGCCCGGCGTAGTACGACCGTATCTCTGCTGCTACACGCCCTACCCTACTGGCTATTTGGCTCTGCGATAGGTAGGGCGTGAATTTTAGCCCGGCTACCTCTACCGTTTCACCCTCCATCACTCCTCCTTCCCGCCCCGTATAAGGCCGCGCGACGAACCTTTTATGAAATTGATAATCTCGTCTTTTTCGGGCACTGGGCGGATATCCTGCGCTATCTGCTCCAGGGCCTGCGTCACATTCAGCCCCTCGCGGTAGAGGATTCGGTAGGCCTCCTGTATCTCCTGTACCAGCTCGCCAGCAAAGCCCCGCCTCCGTAGCCCTACGATATTTAGCCCGCAGAAGGTAATGGGATCGCGCCCTGCGATTACATATGGGGGGATATCCTTCAGAACCCGCGAGCCGCCCTGCACCATGGTATGCTTGCCAATACGGGTGAACTGGTGAACGAGGCACCCTCCAGAGAGGATGGCGAAATCGTCTACCTCTACCTCCCCGGCGAGCTGTGTGGAGTTGCCCAGTATCACGTTGTTGCCCAGCTCGCAGTCATGCGCCACGTGCGCGTAGGCCATTATTAGGCACTTGTTGCCGATTTTGGTTACCATGCGGGCTGCGGTACCCCTGTTCACCGTGGCGCATTCGCGTATGGTGGTGTCATCGCCAATTACCGCAGTGGTGTACTCCCCGGCAAATTTCAGGTCCTGCGGTATAGCTCCCACCACGGCGCCCGGGAAAACCCGGCAGCGAGCCCCGAGCCGACTCCCATCAAATACCACCGCATGCGTTCCTATCCAGGAGCCGTCGCCTATCTCCACATCGCCGGCTATGTAGGCGAAGGGTTCTACTACCACCCCTTTACCCAGGCGGGCTTTTGGGTCTACGTAAGCTAGGTTGCTTATCGACATACAATCTGTTGAATCAGGAATCCTATGCTAAAGTCTCGGTTCTATTATAGCTTGTAGGGGCGCAGAGGCGGGGGGCGTTGCACCCAGGACTAGCAGTTACTGTACTTTGGCTATCTGGGCCATCACGTCGGCCTCTGTGGCAATGCTGTTGCCTACCCAAGCCTCGCCGTGCATGGTGGCTATGCCTCGTCGTATGGGGGTGATGAGCGAGAGTTTGAAGATTAGGGTGTCGCCAGGCACTACCTTTTTACGGAAGCGGACGTTGTCTATCCTGGCGAAGTAGGTGAGGTAGTTTTCCGGGTCGGGCACGGTGCTAAGCACCAGCACGCCGCCTACCTGCGCCATAGCCTCTACCTGCAGCACCCCTGGCATAACCGGGGCGCCCGGGAAATGCCCCACGAAGAACGGCTCATTCATGGTGACGTTCTTCATCCCGATCACCTCAGTATCAGTGAGGTGCAGAATCCTGTCTACCAGTAGGAAAGGCGGCCTATGCGGGAGTAGCTTCTGGATGCCGACGATATCAAACACAGGGGGCGCATTCAGATCTACCTGAGGGGGCTTGGGCGCATTGGCCTCCTGTTTTACCTGCAGGCGAAGCAGTTTGGCTAGCTCTGTATTGGCTTTATGGCCCGGGTGTTTAGCCACTATATGTCCCCTAATGCGTTGCCCCACTAGCGCGAGGTCGCCCAGCACATCGAGCAGCTTGTGGCGCGCGGGCTCGTTCTCAAAGAGCAGCGGGCGACTGCTCAGTATCCCGTGCGCTGAGCGGGCTACGGTCGGCTTGCCAAAGAGTACTGCCAGCCGATCTATCTCGTCTTGCTGTACATCCATCGGGGTTATCACCAGGGCGTTGGCCAGGTCTCCTCCCTTTATCAGGTTCAGTTCGCGGAGCTTTTCCAGCTCATGTAGGAAAACGAAGGTTCGGCACGGGGCTATCTCCTCGGCGTAGTTGTCGCCCTCTCGGTATGTGGCGTATTCATGCCCAAGCACAGCGTCGCCGTAGTCGATCAGCGTGTCTACCCCATAGCATTCGTCAGGGTAGGCGGTGAGCTCTACCCCCCGCGCGGGGTCGGAGTAGACGGCTTTCTCTGACACGCAGTAGTACTCTCGCTCTGCCTCCTGCTCCTGCAGCCCGTGCTTTTGGATGAGGCCTGTATAGATGGTAGCACTCCCGTCGAGTATCGGGACTTCTGGCCCGTCGAGCTCCACGCGGGCATTGTCTATTCCCTGTGTCCAGAGGGCAGACATCAGGTGCTCGATGGTGCTGACCTTGGCCTCACCGATCCCGATAGTGGTTCCGCGTGAGGTGTCTACCACATGCTCTGCAAGGGCGGGAATCTGGGGTGTGTCTGCGAGGTCTTTACGACAGAATACTATGCCAGTACCAGCCTCTGCCGGGCAAACCCTCACAGTAACTTTCGCCCCGGTGTGCAGCCCTTGCCCATTGAACTCGAAAGGGGTCTTTAGCGTGTTTTGCTTGCTCATTGCCACGTGTATTTCTGCCCGTTTGCGCGGGCGGATCTACCCATTTTTCCAAAGGCAAAGTTAGCATTTATTTACAACACGCCAAGCGGGGGAGTTCGCAATCTCCAAAAGTGGAGGGTCGATAGCCCTAGGTATATGTACCGTACCACCTAACCATAATGTAGAGGAGACGCCGAGCGGAGGGAGGACTCTCCAGCTCTCTCCACAAGACACCAGATTATTGCAAGCGGAACTTTGGAATGCAATGCGTTTGGTTAAGGCACAATGCGGTGTTTGGGAACGAGCCGCAACATTTGGGAGTGCGATGCAATACACCACGTCGCTATAAAGACTAATAGGGAGGTGGAGGTTGCGCAGTATTTTTGGTATCGGTGCATCGCTGTTGCTTTCGAATAATGGAGGCATAGGGCTTACTGCGCATTTTTATTCTAAATTGCATTTCCCGTAACTTTTATATCAACTGGTTGTGCATTTCGAGGAGTACTCCTCTTTGCAACATTAAAAACTCTTTGCTGCTTTTGTGGAGAGAAATCTACGGAGCGATGGACTACTACGTAAGCCGCTACACCCACCTATTCCGCCACCAGGGGCAGCACTACCTGTTCGCCATTCGCACTACCGACCTCGCCTGCATCACCCCAGCCCTCTACAGGCTCTTGCAGGCAGCCAAAGAGACCAATAGCCCTATCGATGCCCCACAAGAGTTCCTAACACTAACCTTCCAATAAGATTTTGTGATTCAGCATTGCTCCAGTTAGCGGAGAATATCCGCTGCTGGAGCAATGTTTTTTTCTGACAATCTCGTATAAATTAATGCGTACTATGTTTAGATGTACAATAAGATGCAGGCTAAGGGTTATCCTCTCTGCCACATGCCTCTGCCTCGTATCTACTGTAACCTTTGCCCAGTCTCCCCTCTCAGGCATCGTTTGCAACCAGGACGGCGAACCCCTAGCCAACGCCTCAGTAGTCTGCCTGAAGAGCGCAAGCGACAGCGCAATAGTAGCCCAGGCCGCCACAGACGTAAACGGGCACATCACGCTACAAAAGCCAGCTGGCATGCTCCCGGTAAGGATATCGATGCTAGGCTATAGTCCAAGGCTCATTATGGCCAGCGAGGGCGATGTCGATACAGTGTACCTTGCGGCAATCAACACCCAAATTGGCGAGGCTCGTGTGGGGCAAAGCAATGTGACGCTTCGCTCTGGCGGAGCAACCTACTACCCCAGCCCGGATATGAAAAAGCGAGCCTTCACGAGCTTCGATGTACTCGACAAGCTCGACATCGAGCAACTCGTAGTCAATCGCCACAATGAGAGCATAAAAACTATTGCAGATAAACAGGTACAGCTCCTTCGCAATGGAGAACCCATAGAGGCGGAAGAGCTGTCCAAGCTCCCCTCTAGCCGCGTAATACGTGTAGAATACTCCGACGTACCCTCTATCCTCTACCCAGACGCCGCCGCAGTAGTAAATGTGATCGTCAAGCCGCCCGAATCGGGCGGCAGCCTCTGGGTGCGGCTGAACCAGCGGGTGACCTCCCTGCAAAACCACACACGGGGCGGCGTAGATCTCTACTTCCCCCACCAGAGCCTAGAATTCTACGTGTCATCCTCTTACGAAAATACGCAGCACTGGCTAATACGTGAAGAATCTGAGTACCGATTCCCTGGGCAAACCATACGACGCCAGGAAAGCCCTACAAGTCCCCGCCTTCACCAGTGGAGTCCTACCGCAACCATCAAATACCGATGGTACAATGAGGAAAGCCTCCTCTCATTGTACCAGCGATACCAGAGCTCAGCGTGGCGATCCCAAGCCAGGTAGCGGGCGGGTATCGGCTCCACCTTTCGGGTAACAGTCCCCGTGGGGAATCGGTATTCAGCCTCGCCGAACTCTATCTGCCCGGGGTAGTTCGAGTACTGGGAGAAGCCCCCTATCTGTAGCATCTGATGGGGGAAGTAGAGCGTAACCCCGCTCCGTATCCAGTTCCGCTTGACCATGAGGGGTTGGGTGGTTTCTCCGTGGAAGTCGCCACCCGTCTCTGGGCGTTTCACCACCACATTCAGCACCCCAGCAGCATCGGGGTAGAGCGCCGAGGGGGCATCGGAGTACTCCACACGCTGTATCTGCTTGGGCGGTAGCTTGGACAGCTCTTTTGTGGACACTGGCTCCCCGTTCAGCAGAACCTGCACTGTGCCACCAGTCAGGGTACTGATGCTCTCATCCTGCCTATTGAACACCAGCTGCTCCATCCCGAGTTTGGAGAGCACGTCAAAACCCGAGAAGGCCCGCCGCTTCGCAGCATGGCTCGGGTAGTAGGTACCACCGCTGGCAGAGAGGATCTGGTTGCTCTGCCCCACCCGCACCTCGTCTATGGCCAAATCGCGCGCTTTGAGGGTTATGGTATCCAGATTGCCCTCGTCGACCATTAGTATATCCTCGCTTGATACCCCAGTAGCGACACGCGTATTGGCAGCATCCCCGCTGGCTTTTGCAGCGCGAAGCGCCCATTATCGCCCGTGGCCACCTGGGCAATCACTGTGCTATCGCTAGTACTCTTCAGGCAGGCAATCGTGGCATTGCCTAGGGGTTTGCCCTCCTGGCTACGCACCAAGCCCCGAATGACAACCTGGCCGAGATGGTGAAAATGGGAAAAAAGAACAGGCCGACTAATGCAATAGAAAGGCGCAGTACTGTGTGTAGTGGTCGTATCATAGGTAGTTTAAGATTATGTTTTGCCGATTTGCCCCTACCTCAAAGTGGGCTTTACTGCAGTTGCAAAGTTAAAAAAATGTTCGGCTACCCCAAAATTCAATACGAGGGATACAGGGAAAACGCATCGAATTCTATAGAGGACGGGCGGGGAAATCTTCGCGCTGCGAAGATGATATGCACCCCTACAGTCGGCATTGGCGAGGATGCCATTGCGATCCAAATGTCGTCCCATCGCCGCCGCCATGCGCATACCGTGCACCCCGCATGCCACCCACCTATGGGGACCTATAATCTTTATCACGACGCGGCGCGCCGCGTCGCGTCGCTACGTTCTTCGAGAAATGGAATTGCTTGATTGAAACCTCTCTACCCGTAAGATAGACCTCCTATAATCGATTGACCTCCTACGGGCCTTTCGCCGCGGTCTCCCTTTTGGAATACGGTGGTTTAAAACCTATTCTCCCGTTCCTCGAAGGGCGTAGCGGAGCGGCGTGCCGCGTCGTGATCCGCCTTCACGCCGTTAATCGGCAATCCCAGATTTCTCCATTTCTGAAAATCTACCTACCTTAGCGCGGTAATTTCAATATTAGTTCGTTTCGTAATATACTATGGGAAAACGTCTTACTCTTTTCGTAACCGTTCTGTTCGCTATACTCGCTTGGCAGAGTGCCCTGTCGCAGGGTTTACCCAAGACGTTCCGGCTTACCATAGCCCCCACCACCAATGGCAAGGTGCTGGTAACCGATGCGCACACCGCTTACACCAGCGGGGCGATGCTGCCGGCAGATTCGGTGGTCACCATCATAGCCAACCCTGCGGAGGGCTATGAGCTCAAGCTGATGACGCTGAATGGCGATACCATCAGCAGCGGGGCTCGGCATACCGTAAAGCAGGATGTGTCCATAGAGGCCACTTTCCAGGTTAGCCCTGTGAGCGCGGTGGGGAGCGCAGTGCTGCAGGAGGTTGAGATTCCCAATCCGTTCTCCGAGTCCCTTACGGTGCATTGCGCTTCGCGGGTGTATAGGGCTACGCTCCTCACCCCATTTGGCCAGGTGATCGCTACGATTGAACCCCGTGGAGGCGACGAGCGTTTGGAGTTCGCCACCGATTCGTTGCCCTCTGGGCTCTACATCCTTCGCCTTACCGATGGACACGGGCGCTACCGTGCGTTCAAGGTGGTGAAGGAGTAGGTAGGGGTGGAGGCGCTAGGCTCGTTGTGAGGTACCTTTGCCACGCGGTGGGCTTTTGGGCATCGGTCCTGTTTTCGCTACCTTTGCGGCATGAAATACGGTATCCTCACCCCCTTAGTTACGCTAGGGCGCTATATCCAGTTTCTGGGTAGCGTTTTCCGTTCGCCGGGCCGGGCAAGGATCTTTCTATCGCGCACCATAGCCGAGGTGTGGGACATGGCGCTTCGCTCCTCTTGGATAGTGGCGGTGGTGTCTATATTCGTGGGGGCGGTTATCACGGTGGAGATGGCCTTCAACCTCCAGCACCCCATGCTCCCCACGCCGCTCATTGGCTATGCCACCCGCGATATTATCCTACTGGAGTTCAGCTCCACCATGATCGCGCTCGTGCTGGCGGGCAAGGTGGGGGGGAGCATTGCGTCTGAGCTGGGTACTATGCGTATCACCGAGCAGATCGACGCGCTCGATGTGATGGGGATCAACTCGGCGGCGTTCATCGTACTGCCCAAGCTGCTGGCGGGCATCCTCTTTTTCCCGTTGCTCACCATCTTGAGCTTCATAGTGGGCGTGGTGGGGGGCGGCGTGGCGGGCTCGGTGAGCGGGCTGATTTCGGCGCAGGATTTCATGGAGGGCATCCAGATAGCCTTCAACCCCTTTTTCGTGCGTTTCACCCTCATCAAGATGGCCTGCTTCGGCTTCGTCATCGTCAGCATCTCATCGTTCTGGGGCTACTACGTGCGGGGGGGATCGCTGGAGGTGGGGCGGGCTTCTACCCGCGGGGTGGTGGATAGCAGCATCGCGCTGCTGCTGCTCAATCTGGTCCTTACGCTGCTGTTCATGCTGTAGTTTAGTGGAAAAGCATCGGAACGGTTGCCATGCGGCCGGTGTAGATCCCATACGTTTTTCTGAACGACCGAATGATCCAGGCTCAGAACGTCTGTAAAGAATTTGATGGCACGGGGGTGCTTCGCGGGGTAACCATCACCTACCTCCCTGGGCAGGCTAACCTGATAATAGGCAAGAGCGGCTCTGGCAAGACCGTGATGCTCAAGATACTCGCGGGGTTGCTGCGGCCCGATTCGGGGACGTTGCTCTTTGAGGGGCAAGACATCAGCACGCTTACCCATCGGGAGCACCTCGCCATACAGCGGCAGACGGGCATGCTCTTCCAGGGGGGGGCGCTCTTCGATAGCATGACGGTGGAGCAGAATGTGATGTTCCCGCTGCAGCTCCACACCCACCAGCGTGATCGTGTGGCTAGGCTGCGGGCGGCGGAGTGCCTGGAACGGGTGGATCTTCCCAAGGCAGGGCATCTCTACCCCTCAGACCTGAGCGGGGGGATGCGCAAGCGGGTGGCCATAGCCCGCGCCATAGCGCT
>LIIK01000075.1 GCA_001421095.1 Candidatus [Bacteroides] periocalifornicus
TAAAGAGCTGGTACGGGAAATTCGTACTCATGAATATGTGGGGGTGGGACGTGTGAAGCCGGCGTTTATGGCGTCCTTTAAGGCGATGATGCACTATCTTATCGAGGCGGAGCAGTATAACTGCTGGTGGGAAGATATCCTCTATCGGTGCAGCGCCGAGCAGGACGTCTATGTGCGCGATGTGGCCGGCCATTTCTGGGCCGAGGTGGATTACATCGAGGATTACGAGCGCATTATGGACTATATTTGGAAACGCAGCAAGAAGGACGATACGAAATAGACGGAGTGGAATGGTATGGTGAAGGTAAATCCGGTGCTGGAAAGATTGATGCGGGTTTTCCCTGAGGGGGGGCGCAGGGATTTTTTGCGGCTGGATATGAATGAAAATCCGGAGGGACTGCCGGAGGATTTTGTCGCGGAGGTATGCGCTGAGATCACGCCAGCCTTTTTGGCCACTTACCCGGAGCCGGACAGGCTTTTGGCGGCCTTAGCGGCGTACCATCATTTGCCGCCGGATCGGTTCTCTTTGACGGATGGCTCGGAAATGGCCATTAAGCATGTATTCGAAGTTTTTGCTCTGCCGGGGACGCAAGTGGTGACGGTGACACCAACCTTTGCCATGTATGAGGTATACTGCGAGATGTTCGGCGTTACCCATCGAGGCGTGCCCCTCGGGGAGAATTTGACGTTCCCAACGGAGGATTTTTTAGCCGCCATTGGGAAAGATACTTCGTTGGTAGTGCTGCTCTCGCCGAATAATCCGGCGGGGGGCGTATTGCCTCGGGGCGAGGTAGAACGCATCATCAGGAGAGCAGCGGAGTATGATGCCGTAGTGGTCATTGATGAGGCGTACCATTATTTTTGCGAGGTCTCCTACTTGGATTTGGCCGAGCGCCATGAAAATGTGGTGGTCTTGCGGAC
>LIIK01000036.1 GCA_001421095.1 Candidatus [Bacteroides] periocalifornicus
ACCTCCCCTACCAAGGGCGCAATAGCCAATCTCGAAAATTGATAGAAAGGTGATTCTTTATCACGACGCGGCGCGCCGCGTCGCTACGATCTTCGAGAAATGGGATTTCTTGATTGAAAACGATTTACGCGCAAGAAGGGAAAATCCTCCAAAAAGATTGAACATCTACAGGCCTTTCGCCGCGGTTTCCCCTTTGGAATACGGCGGTTTAAATCCTATTCCTCCGTTCCTCGAAGGGCGTAGCGACGCGGCGTGCCGCGTCGTGATCCCCCCTTCACGCCTCCCACCTAGGAGACTTTACGGTTTTCACTACGGCGCGGCGCGCCTAAGGGGCACGCCGCATTCGTTAGGGAGGGCACTCGCTGCGCTCGGCACCTCCCCTACCAAGAGCGCAATCGCCAATCGCGCCAATTGGTAGAAAGGTGATTCTTTATCACGACGCGGCGCACCGCGTCGCTACCGTCTTCGAGAAATGGAATTTCTTGATTGAAAACGATTTACGCGCAAGAAGGGAAAATCCCCCAAAAAGATTGAACCTCTACAGGCCTTTCGCCGCAGTTTCCCTTTTGGAATACGGCGGTTTAAAACCTATTCTCCAGTTTCTCGGAGGGCGTAGCGATGCGGCGTGCCGCGTCGTGATCCCCCTCTATGCCGTTCCCATTGATAATCAATCTCCCCGATGCCTCCATGCGCATATCATGCCACCCTGCATACCTTCCACTTTTCGCCGCGGGCCCCCTTTTGGAATACGGCGGTTTAAAACCTATTCTCCCCTTTCTCGGAGGACGTAGCGATGCGGCGTGCCGCGTCGTGCTCCCCCCATTCGCAGTTCCCGTTGATGCCCCCGTAAGCGCAAATGATGGTCGGTGCCGCATGCGCCGCATCACCCTCCCCGCAATGCCGACGATTAGGGGCGGCGTTTGTAGCGACGCGGCGTGCCGCGTCGCGCCCCAAAACACCGCATCGCACCCCAAACGCCCACCGCCACCATCAGCGTATACCATCCCCACACCAACTCCGTACCATCGCCGTACCTTCGCCGCTACATGTTCGGGTTTCGCCTTAAAGCGAAACCCGAACATGTAGTTGAGTTGGTATTTAGTTGGTACGGCGAAGGTGCGGAGCAGATACCTAGAACTTATTATTGGTACGCAGTTCCTGTTCACCTTCCCCCTACCCTATAGCATCGCGATACTTTCGACCGCGCTACTACTCCTCCACCCCCACGGCGCATAGAAAACGGAGGTGGACAACCCCCTGGTCACCCACCTCCGTTTACCATTGCTAGCCCTAGCGAACCCTATGGTCTATGAATTTCACCACTTTACGGCTACCAGTAGGATTCTTAAGTGCCTGCACCTCATGCTGGGGCGAGAACACTATGCGGGGCGCCACCCGGACCTTTGCCCGAAAGAGATCCTTGAGCTCCTTGGCAAACGCCTCGCTGGGGCTGTCAGTTACCACACGGATGCTGATCTCATCGGTGCCGAGGCTATTCTCAAACACCTCCACCAGGTAATCATTCACCCCGGGCACCGCATCGAGTATATCGTAGAGCGCTGGGGGGTACATGGTGGTACCTTTGTACTTTATCATCTGCCCTTTTCTGCCAAGTAGCGGGCTAACCCTTAGGGTGTTCCGTCCGCATGAGCACGGCTGCCTGAAATGGTAGCAGACATCGCCCGTGCGGAATCGCAATAGCGGCATGGCGCGCACGCCCAGGGTGGTTATCGTCAGCTCGCCCGGTTCACCCTCTGGCACAGGGTTACCCTGCTCGTCGAGGAATTCGCAGATTATGAGGTCGGGCTGGGCATGCCCACCGCACTGACATTCGCACTCGGTGAATGAGCTTTGCATCTCGGTGCTGGCATAGGTAGAATAGAGCTCTAGCGTTGGCCAAAGGGTCTGGATACGCTCACCCAGCCTGCTCAGCGAGAGATCGGGGGTTCGAATCCCTTCGCCAATACAGATCGCCTTTCGCAGGCTACTATGCGCATAGTCTATCCCTTGATGCTGAGCGTATTCGACTAATGGAACTAGGAATGAGGGTACCACCATGCAAACCTCTGGATGGATGCGGGCGATAGTATCCCACTGCAGGGCCGGTATTCCATTGCCCACGCGCACGCTGGCCATTCCAAGCCGACGCGCGCCCATGTAGTAGGCTAGCCCGGCCATAAACCGACGGTCAAGGGTAGTCATCAGTTGCAATCGTTGCCCTGCCACACAACCCGCCGTGCTGAAAGAGAGCCATTCATTGTATGCTAGTCGCTCCAGATCGCTGTCTGATAGCGCAAACACCACGGGCGAACCAAGTGTTCCGCTAGTGGTTACATAATCGCGTATCTCCTGTTCTGGCACGCATACGAACTCGCCGCTGCGGCGCTGTAGATCCTCCTTAGCGGTGGTAGGGAGCTTGGCCAAATCTTCCACCATGCGGATATCGCCCGGCGTTATCCCAAGGCTTCGCATCAAGCCCCCGTAGTAGGGCGAGCGGGCGTAGAGGTAGGCGACCTCTTCGCGCAGGCGGGCATTCTGGAATTCTGCTATCGACTCAGGGCTTGCGAACTGGATCTGGGGATTCTCTACATGCTTGAATTCCATGTCGATTCACATTAATTACCTTTGCCCCTTAGCGTAATGATATGTCGAACTCAGGGCATCTCCGTAACCCAAGGCTATCAGCCCACGGGAGGCGCAGCGCGAAATAGGTACTCTTGGCACGGTCTACAGCCACCCACATCATTCCCTCTTGCGGGGCAAAAATTACGCTATGGTGGCTTTGGTACTGATTTATAGCCCCTGCCGCACCTCGGGGGAGTGGCACTCCCTTAGCCCCCCTATCATCACGCAGCACCCTGGCCACGCCTGCCGCATCTAGGCTCCGCAGGCTATCGAGCAGCTCGCGTAACCGGGTCATACGCTGCTGGCTATCGTAGGCTACCGAAGCCCTTTCGGTTACACTCCCCATAAGGAGCGGGTTGGTAAACTGGTTGGTAACCAGCAGCTCATTGCCCTGGGGTTCGAAGAGCAGGGTGGTGTCTGGGGTTTTCTCTATCAGCACCGCCCGCTGTTCACTCGCGCTGGTGACCAAGAGGCATTCGCTCACAAAGCAGGGACGGCTTCGGGCGATGGCGTAGGCCTCATCAATATTCTGGGCATACTGAACCATCTCTCGAGCAATGAGCGATATGGGAGTTTTGGCGCATTTGGGCAACTCCTGCGGCAGGGCATTTATCGTTACGGTTACCCCCTTCTCATTGATGCCCGATACGACCCCCATCATAGCTGGCCAAGCCACCGATACGAATCGGTAGCCCTGCGTGGGCTGGCAGTCCATCACCATCTTATGCCGAGCGAAATCGTCGCCTAGATCCATATCAAAGTTCCGCCCTACCAACACCCCCATCCCTCGGCTCGCAGAATCACGAAGGGCAAATGCTGTGCACCCAACCAGCCTATAGCTCTGGGCGGCATGGCCTATATCGTGCGCGGCGTGATAGTTCAGCTGCCGCTCATAGGGAGGCCCCAGCTCGTTCGGCTCTTCACCAAAAACCTCTGCCACCCCAAAGATTTCCTTACGGTACTCCAGATTCACATACTCGGCCAGATGGTAATCAAATAGCACCACGAGCCTGAAAAGCAACTTCCTGTACCATCGTGAGGGTATAAACCGGTATATCTGCTGGAGAAAGGCCTCCTCTTGGTAGTGAACCAGGTCGCCCCCCATCTGTCCAGCTGCGTATCCCCTTGCGTACGGAGCACCCTCTACGTGCATGAGCCACAGTCCCCAAGCTGCCTGCTTTAGCCAATTTGGCCCCATCACGCGAAGGGTATCAGACCGCTGCAGCACCCACTGCGGACGCTCCACCACTGCTATCTGCGGGCGGCGCATATTCGCACCGTTGGTGTAGAGCCACAGCGCTATGAGCAGGGCCAGCAGTATGGCCAGCAACCCGCACAGCACACCCAACACTACCTTCAGAATCCGTTTCATACCCCCTCCCGCACTTCTAGGCTCTGTGCCTGCATCTGGATTACAGCTCCCGTACTGGGAATTGCCACTTCTCTACCGCCCACAGTAAACATGAGTTTTACGTTCCCTTTTGCTGGCGGGAATAGCAATTCAACCCCCTCTGGATTAGACTTTAGCATCCCCTCAAGCCAAGTCGGTTCTCCTCGCAGCTCTGGGTACAGCGAGGGCGACACCACTATGGCTCTACACTCCATACCAATGTTTCCCCGAATGGGGTTCGCACAGGTAAAGCTAACGGAATCGCCCGCCAGGTAGCAGTGCTGGCAGAGTAGGCACTTATCAGCACTCTGTTCTACCCCCAGAATCTGCCGCTCGGGGGCTAGCCGCTGCAGCATGAACGGTCCTGTACCCCAACCGCTCCCGAGGTATACCACCCTCCCGTTACGTGGTAGCATGCTGTGCAGCCAGCCATACCCTTTAGCAGCCAAAAGCTCCCGCCTTGCCCCCCACTCCGCCTCTGGCCCTTTGTAGGTATAGCAGCCCAACACTTCGCGCCGTATAAAGGGGTTGTTGCCACGTCGGTAGCGTTCCACCTGCACGGCCTGCTCGCTGCGCATCAACGCTACGACCCGTCGGGTGGTCTCCTTTACGCTAGCATCCTGCGCAAGCTCCTCTGGCGGTATAGGGCGTAGGACGTTGATGTAGGCTTCGCCAGGGAGGAGGTTGATACTCTCACCCTTAGGCAGGAGATCGTGCAGCCCGTAAATCACTACAGGCACCACCCCAACGCCCAGCTCACGTGCCATGGCAAAGGCCCCGTTGTGAAAACGTCCTATAGCCCCCGTTTTGCTCCTTGTCCCCTCCGGGAACACTATCAGGCTGAGCCCCTCGGCCAGCCTTACGCGCATGTCTGCCACCATCTGGGCCTGCCCGCGCTCTGCCCTCAGGAATCCCCCCATGCGTAGTAGCCAACCGAACGCCCTAGAATGCCACACCCACTCCTTAGACATCACCACAGCATGCGGCACTATGGCGTACAGCATCAGCAAATCGAGCATGCTCTGATGGTTCGCCACCACTATGCACGGCTTGGAGAAATCGACGGGGATCTCGTACTCCAGATAGGTTGGGCGCATAAAAAAATACCGCCTGAATACCCGCGAGGCATTGTGCACGGCATTGGTAAAAGCCCGCCTCCGCACGAGGGGGCGTAGTGGTAATATGCGCAGTACACACGCCCAAAGGAGCAAAACGAGCATCCCGCCACAGAAAAAAGCGTAGCAATAGAGCGTGCCTAGCATTCCAAAGAGGGTGAGCGGTGGCCGTTTCCTGGCTACCTGCCTATCCACTAGAACTCTAAAGAGTATTGGCGGAAGGGTGAAGGCCACCAGCACCACAACGGCCATGCCTAAAAATGATAGCGACGAGAGCTGGCGCATGGCGGGATGCTTTGCGAGGAACAGCACCCCAAGCCCCACAACCGCGGTGAAGGCCGAGAAGAATATCGCCACCCGGTTCGACGTAAGCAGCTCCCTACCATAGCGGTAACGCTGCCCAAGCCCATCCATCACAAATATGCTGAAATCATCGCCCAACCCAAAGATAAACGTGGCGAGAATGATGTTTACAATATTGAAATTCAGCCCAATAAGCCCCATTAACCCCACGATAATCACCCAGCTCACCGCCATGGGGGTAAAGGTGATGAGGGTGGTCTCTATCCGTCCGTATGAGAATAGGAAGGCGATGAATATCAGCAGGGAAGATATACCCAGTACGGTGTAGAAATCGTTGCTCAGCACTCCCACCCACGCTCTATTCACATACTCCCTGTCCACTATCACCAGTCCCTCCATCGCCCCAAGAGCCTGGTACACGGCATCCCGATCATCATCCCCAAGGGTTACGTAGGCTATGCAAAGGTGGTAGTTCGCGCTCCGCTCTTGCCAATAGGGGATTTCCAACCGCCCGGTATCGCAACGTTCGGTAAGCTGCTCTGTAAATGGAGAGAATGCCCCACGGGCGAACCCTTGCCGCTTGGCCGCCTCCTCTATCCGTAACCCAATCTGCCTACCTCTCCCCTGCTGGCATAGCCTTGCCCAAGCCTCCCTTCGCGCATTGAGCTGTGCTTGGGTGGGCAGCAGGCTGGCAGCACTAGAAAACCCCTCAATGCGCCCTGCCTGCTGCATGCTATCTAAGATCTCATGGAGGTGCTGGTAGCGAACTCTAGCAAGATCCCCATCCTCAGCTGCCACCACAAAAGGCACCACACGCCCCATTCCGCCTACCAGCGCTTGCAAGGCCTGCTCTCCACTGGCTAAGTGCTGGGGCATATAGTTCAGCTTGCCCATATCGCTGTCAAAACCTACGCGCCTAGCCAGGGGGATGCTAGCCACTAGCACCGCAAGCAGCCCGATGATAAGCCCTTTGCTACGATCAAAGGCAAAGCTGTTGATACGTACAATAGCCCGATACACCATGTTCCCTTGCCCTGTAAAGGGTCTATCGGGTAGCAGGTGTGGGAGAAATACTAGGCAGAAAAGCGTGGTGCCACTAAGCGAGAGCGCTGAGAAGAGCCCGAAATCCTGCAACACCCCCGAGCTGGTGAACAGCAACCCTAAAAACGCGCCAATCGTGGTAAAGCTGCCCACCGATAGCGGATAGGCCAGTGCCTCCACAGTGTGGCGAGCGCTGCCGCAATCATTAAAGTGGATAAGCACATGAACTGCGTAGCTGATGGAGATGCCCAGCACCGCAACCCCGCACCCGATGGCAATAGCCGAGACGCTATGGCACATAATCCCCATCACCCCAAGCGCAAAAAGTCCCCCAAATAACACGGGAGCTGCTATCAGGGGGACAACTATCAGCTTGCGGAGTGAAAGGTAGGCAAATAGCAGGATCAGCACTACAGCTGCTAGCACCGTTACCAGGGTGTCGTGCTTTATCTGCCTTGCGTTGTAAACGGCTACTGCGCTTCCACCGAAGTACTTGATATCTAATCCACTATGCAATCTTTCTGCCTGCGCCACACTCTCTTCCAGCACATGCACTAGCCTATCGTTCTGCCTGGTGTTCCCTAGGCTGTTCAATGGCACAAAAAAATACACTAGTGTGGCTAGGTCGGCACTGAAGAGATGGTTTGCATAGAGGGCATACTCCGTACCAATATCCAGCTGCTGCATGGCTGCGAGTGCTGGTCTCCCAAGTCCTAGGGGATCTGAGGGCAGCGAACGTTGGAATGCCAACCCTACTGGCGACTGCAGCATTTTCGCCTGGTGAGCTAGCACAGAGTCAGCCGCCTGTGAATTCTCTCCCACCCGTTCTAGCAAGGCAAGCCCCTTGGGAGTAGCATAGTCTGCCAGGTGATGGCTTATGTAGTCCATCAGCCCGGGTATTGCACCCTGCACATCGCCAGCAGAGGTCGTATCCAGCAGGTCGCCAGCTTGCCTCTTCACCTGGGCTACTAGGGCATCGCACACCGCCACCAGAGTGTCTGGATCGAGATCCGCCCCCTCCTTGCTCCCTAGCATCAATGTGAGCCGATCACGCTTGGCTATCGTGGCAAAGACCTCCTTGGTCATGCTTGCATTGGCTACCCGACTGGGGAAGAATACCGAAATATCCTCGTCAAAGTCGAGCCTCAATGCCAACCCTGCGAACAGCAAAAGGCATACTGCAAGCAGCAGCAACCGCACCCGTCTTCTGGGGGCTAACCAGTCGTAAATACGCAGGAATAGGCTAGCCATTGCTTCGTTCCTCCTGGCGCGCTGGGTGAAATACCGACAGCAGGGTATAGACAATACCCCAAGTTAGCAAACCGCAACCTAGGGCTAATAGCGTGCTACCCAGCATATATTGCCCAATCCCCAAGGCTATTGTCTGCGCATTCACCTCTCCAAACTGTAGGGTTACCCCCTTTCCTAGCAGCACTCCGCCCAATGCGTAGCCAGCCCAGAGGATAAAAGGAATCGCAGGTGGCAGGCTGATGTTGGTAGCCACAAATGCCGTGAACTTGTTGAGCCGCACCACATAGGCCACGGCTAGCGCAGCTACACCCTGAAAGCCCCACAAAGGCGATAGTCCAAACCCCACGCCCAACGCTATGGCAGCCGAGGCCCTCGCATTGCTTTCCCCAATCCGTAGCACATCCTCTCGTACAAACTGCCGCCACCCCTTCCGCACAGTACGCCGAAGAGCTGCAAGCGCCCGGCGAAATAGCAATGCCTGCGGTATCAAAGTCCAGTTGAGCGCGCTGATACGCATTACATCGCGCCAAGGCCTGAAGTGTGACACTCGCTCCGATGGCGGCGCATAGTAGACCCTTACAGGGATGCTGCGCACTGGTAACCCTCTCCATTGTGATTTTACCAATACCTCAAGCTCCCCCTCGTAGCGTGGCCAATGTATGTACGGACGCCGCATGCAGTGGAGCGGGTAGACCCTAAAGCCAGACTGTGAATCTGCGAGTCGTTCGCCTGTGGCTGCCAGATACCAGAAATTGGAGAACCGGTTGCCGAATGAATTCTTTGCTGGCATATTCTCCGCCTCAAAGCTCCGCGCACCCACCAAGAGGGTATCGGGGGCAAGCCGAGAGGCCTCTACCAACTTCACAATGTCGTCAGGGTAATGCTGACCGTCGCTATCAATGCTCACTGCATGGGTATAGCCTTGGTCTGCCGCCCACTCCATACCCCTATTGAGCGCGTAGCCCTTCCCACGGTTTGGGCTATAGGCCAGCACCTTTACATTGGGGTAACGCTTCAGCACTTCTGGCGTGGTATCGGTAGCACCATCATTCACCACCACCACGGGCAGCCCTTGCCGGAGCACGCCCTCTAGCACAGTGCCTAGCGTGCTGGCATTGTTGTAGGTCGGTATCACCACCACCAGACGGTACTTATCCAGCATATTCCCTCTCTTACGCCCTATAGCGGGCCTGAATCTTGGCTACCACCTCGCCATTAGCCTCTACCCGTCCCTCTATTCTGCAACCCTCCTTAGGCATCACCACCACCTGGAGCTCTGTAATCTTCCGAGGATCTACCAAACGCACGAACTTACAGCTTCGCAGCTCCTCCCACTCCACGTTGCGTTCTAGCAGACGTGCCGTGCACTCGCGAACCATGTACAGCATGCAAACGCCCGGGAGGATGGGGGATTGCGGAAAGTGCACCGTATAGATGGAGTGCGCACCGTTGAGCCGCACAGAATACACGCCGCATCCCTCTCTGCGCTCCAGTTCCTCTAGGCTATAGAGCCCTTCAATCGGATACATACGCCCTCCTATTTACGCACACGTCCCAGAGTAAAAAGCTCGCCTGGGAGTTCCTGACTCTCCACATGGTTACTGAATCGGTAGCTCAACGTATCGCCGTTGCTCTCCTGGATTACCAGCTCTTCCACACGAAAACTCTCCTGCTCCATGTAGATCGAAACTCGGCTCAGCATCTGCTTAACCATTTGGTTCTTCGGGATGAAAACGATTCGCAACAGCCTCCCGTTGCTGGCGTACTCCACCCCGTACTGCCCCCTTACCGCCTGCAGATCCCCCCCTAGGCTTGCGCGTACCAGTTTCTGCATTTCTGCCATTAGGGGGTTGCCCCGTTTGAGGCCTTTACCCTTCAGCGGAATCTCGGTTCGCTTACCGTCCATCTCCATCAGGAGGCTATCCGGACGCACTATCAGCACCAACCGCTCGGGCTGCTCGTAGGTGAAACGCACACTCGCGTCATTTCTATAGTAGAATCGCCCGCTCGCCACGCTGGCATTCAGCAGTAGAGCCGCACGCTTCTCCTGGCGGAAATCGCACTTCACGTTGGGTATTTTCTTACTCCATTCACGCAGGCGAACCAGAAGGCTATCGGTCTCTGCTAGAGGTTTATACCCTTGCCCATCGTCAGGCTTCTGGGCTAGCACAGTACCGAGCCCGAAAGCCAGCACTACGCACCACAGGCACACGGCAAACGCCCTTCTGCTCACAGTCCTCATTCTTACTCTAAATCTAGCGGCACCACCCTATACCCCCGGGCTATCACCCCCTGCAATACCAGACGTAGGGTTTCGGCAGCCTCTGGTAGCCTATCGTGCAGGAGTACTATTGCTCCTGGGCGTAATTTCTGTAATACCCTGCGAGATACCCTACTGGGGGATCTCCAGAAGGTATCAAAACTCCGAATGCTCCAGCCAACGCACTTCAGCCCCTCGCAGCGTACTAGCCTCCCTATCGTTGGATTCGTTACCCCAAATGGAGGGCGGTAGAGCTGCACCCTCATGCCAAGCAACGGTTCTAGCGCATCTTGCGTTCGCTCAGTATCGTAGCGCATAGCCCTGTAGCTTTTCAATGGGTATCCGTTCCCATGCGCCCAGCTGTGAAGACCTACAGTATGCCCCTCACCCACCATGCGTTCCACCAGCTCTGGGAACTCTAGCACCCGTACCCCCACGCAGAAAAAGGTTGCCTGCACCCCGAAATCCTTAAGCACATCGAGCACCCGCTCGGTAGCATTGCCAGCTGGCCCGTCGTCAAAGGTTATCGCAATGCGCTTATCCGTAGCATTCAACCGGCAGATGCTACGGACATAGATACCAGCCCGCATACTCGCCGAAGCGTAGAATGCTGCCAGTAGCACACCCAATCCTAAGCATATGCCCAGTACCACCATCACACGCCTCGCACCGCTATTTCGGTTACCGTATCGCCCGCAGATGCCCGTATCACCCGCACGTCTCCACTCCCGTGTAGGTGATCCAGCGCGTAGACCAATCCGTAGGCCTGGGCCGTACCATACTCACCGCATTCACTCTGGTAGCTGCCCGCAGACACCAGTTCAGCCTCCACCCCTGTAGCCCCACACCCCATGTAGACATCCTCTAGTTGCGCTTTGGCATCTTTTGGATTGGTAGAAAGAACAAAAAATGCCACACCCTCGCCAAGCCCGTATTTAGCCCCCACCCCTCTGCTGTGCATAGCAGCCTCTGAGTAGGGTGTTAGCTCGTCAAAGGCCCCCACTAGCACCGTCTCGTACTCCGTATTCTGCAGTAGCAAGTAAGCCTCCAGCATAGCTAGAGCAAAGCTGTAAACGCTCTGCACATGGGTATTATTGTAGCAGGAGAGTTTACGAGATACTGCTATTTGCCCTCCTAGCGTGTTGAAGGTCGATTGCATGAAGGGTGTGGGCGATACCAGCCGTTCATCCTTCTCTAGCACATCACGCCCGAAACGTATTGTCTCGGCAAGATAACCGTAACTGGTAGCCGTTATCACTGCGTCCACCCGTTCTATGCCCTCTAGGCACTGCAAGGCAAGGGTGAGACCCGTGCGCGAAAGTCTATCCAAACGGCGGCGCACCATCGGTGCTATCCATCTGCTGCTATCGGGTTCCACCATCTCGTGCGCTGGCGGGCAGCATCCATTGCCTGTGGCCCGCAACCGGTGTTCAGCCTTCGTATACTTGGCTATATAGACCTCTGCCTGCATAGCCTACCCCTCCATTGAGAATATGAGCGAGGTGCAATTGCCACCAAAACCAAAGCTATTGCTCATGGCGTAGGAGTACTTGCAGCCGCAAGCCTGCTGGGTTATTGGGCGTAAATCCACCTCGGGCATTGGCACAGAAAAACCCGTATTCCTATACCTATACCCCTGCTGCAGAGCCTTTACGGTAAACACAGCCTCTATGCCGCCTGCCGCCCCTAGCGTATGCCCTGTTAAGCCCTTAGTGCTGCTGAAAGGAGGAACCTCCCCCCCGAATACCGCCAGCATGGCAGCAACCTCGCTGGCATCATTGGTTGGGGTAGCCGTGCCGTGCGCATTGATGTAGCCAATCTTGTTAGGTTCTACGCCCGCTTTCCGTAGCGCAGCCTCCATAGCCATACGAGCGCCCCGTCCCTCGGGCGATGTGCCGGTTTGGTGGTAGGCATCATTCGCATTGCCCCAGCCGCAAAGCTGGGAGTAGGTATTGCCCTGAACCTCGTCAGAACGGCGAATCACTATGAAACCAGCCCCTTCGCCTAATGTTAACCCACACCGGTTGGCATCAAAGGGCTTGCAGGGTTCGGAAGAGATCAGCCCAAGGGAGTTGAAACCATTGAGGGTGAATCTGCAGAGGGCGTCCATTCCACCGCAAACCACAGTATCGAGCCGATGCTGCTCCAGCAGTATAGCCCCGAGCATAATGGCATTTGCCCCCGAAGAGCAAGCGGTACTCAGCGTATCGTAGTAGCCAATGCCCAGCTGGTTGGCTATCCAAGCCGTCACATCGCCACACCCATGATACCTTAGCCAGTAGCCTCGCCTTTCATCGACCCTGCCATCGAGGGTAAAGTGCCGCTCGGTAATATCCATCCCCCCCGTGGTAGTGCCAAGCACCAACCCTACCCGTTCGCTGGCTGGTGCTACTCCAGCATCCCGAATGGCCTCTTGGCAGGCAATTAGCCCCAGGAGCGCAGTCCTAGGTACATTGGGGTGGAATCGCAAAGCCGCCCGCTCGCTTAGCTGCCTATTGCTGGCCGGCACCTCTGCCACCGGGAAGCTAAGGTGCGATCCGGCTAGCTGTGCCGCGGGAGCTATAGGCATGCGTTCCTGCCCGAGGCCGTGCAGATTGGCCTCTGTACCGAACCCCAAAGCGCTTACTACCCCCAAGCCAGTAACCGCGATGCCCATTGCCCGTGTTTACTTCTGGTTAGCCTCTATGTACGCCGCCATCGCCTCTATGCTGGCAAAGGCCTTACGCCCCTCTTCAGGAGAGGTTAGCCTACAGCCATAGCTACGTTCCAGCATCAAGGTTAGCTCTAGGGCATCTATCGAATCCAGCCCGAGTCCCTCGCCAAAGAGCGGGGCATCGTTCTCAATGTCCTCGGGGGCTATCTCCTCTAGATTCAGCACCTCGATTACATCCCGTTTCAAGCTCTCTACCAGCTCACTGTGTGCAGACATGTCTATATTCTATTTCAGTCGCATCAATTCGAATTCTGCCCGATACTCCCCTTGGAGGTAGTCGCACCACCCCACCACCGCATGGCTGGCGTAAGGGCACTGCTCAGCTATACGGTGGGCTCGTTGCCACGCTTGCCCGTTAGGCTCGTTCTCTAGCAGGAATATATTCTCGCCTTGCCACCCAAAGCATACGCAAAGCTCACCTAAAACCGTGCTGGGCAATGTGTAGAGGAATGTGCTAGGGCTGCCCATCCGCCCTATTCCGAGCGATTCCTGATGCTTAATATCGCTATTCAGACTGCCGTGCTGGTTCATCAGCACCACGCACGTTTCCTCTGGTTTAAACTCTTTCCCATAGCCTCTTAGCAGGTACTGTCCTGCCACCACTCCTAGCTGGCACTGCTCATCCATCCGCCCGAATCGCTTGCCTATCCCCTCATCGGGAATTCGCGCCCCCCGTATGAACTCTGGAAACGCCGTATCTACTTGGCTGTAAACCACCTCGCCATCTACCCGCACCTCTCCGCTCGCTATTCGCACCCTACGCAGCACCTCTAGCTTATGCGCCGCAATATTAGTAAAATCCTGTTTTTGGACAATGGGAGTCGCTATGGATAGATTAACGTATTGTGAATCAATACCAGCATCAGACAACATGCTGCGCACAGCACCACCATGGGCCTGCTCATGCTGCACCACCACTGCCGCATTGCACCCCCCAAAACCTGAAGCTGTTTTCAGTACGGCATTGCCAGCTATAGGCTGCTCTTGGCTCAACACCCCCATTGGCTCGGGAGTTCCCCGCTTGCAGAAACCGTATGTACGAGGGATTACGCCCCCCTTCATCGCCTCAAGCATCAGCGCCAACTCTACCAAGCCGCATGCCCCGAGCGTATGCCCAAGGAAACCCTTGTACCCCACAGCCGGCACGCTGGAGAGATGCGCGAGCGCGTAGGCTTTAGACTCCATCTCGTCATTGTAGATAGTGGCAGTGCCGTGGGGCGATACGAAAGCCAAATCATCAGCCCTAACCTCAGCCTCCTCCATTGCGTGCGTTATAGCCGCCGCGAGGGGTTTTCCAGTGCGCGAAGGTGCCGATAAATGGTTGGCATCATTGGTAGTAGCCCCTCCCACAATGTTGAATGTGAAGCCGGGCGCGTACTCTACAGGGGCTGAGGAGAGCAGCATAGCTCCTACCCCCTCGCCAAGATTCAATCCTTTCCGATTGCTATCGAACGGTTTAGCCTGCCCAGAATCCAACGATTTCAGGCTGGCAAACCCCTCGCAGATGAATGTACCCAACTCGTCGCCAGCGCACACCAGCACCTGTTCATACCCCTCGAAAAGCAGCCACTTTCGCGCCAGGATCAACGCGCTCAACGCTGATATGCAAGCCTGCGATACCGTAGCCACACCACCCGCTATCCCGAGCCGTGCAGCCAATCGCTCCGTAGTCCCCGTTAGGCTAACCTCATCATGCGTAGCTCCTGGCTGGCCGAGCGCATCGATATTCCCCTTGGTTGAGGCGAAGATAAAGCCCAGTTTCCGCCTCGCTTCTACACCCACCTTCCCCTTCTCAAGCACCGCCTCGCAGCAGCGTAGCAGCTTGTTCTCCAACCGACTAAGCCCCTCTTCTCCCGCCTCCTCCCCCTCCATCTTCCCTAGGGGAAACCGCCCGTACTCGCTCTCGTAGCACGTAGGCATCCGCTCTGCTAAGAGCCTCAAATCCGCCGCCTCGCAGCTATTCTGCACTAAGCATACATCCCTATCCACCACATCGCAGGCCAGCATGCGGGCATGGTTCGCCTCTACCCCATAGCCAAGGCAGGTCTCTATCTCACTGGCAGCTATATACACCCCGCTCATAGTCCTTTGCCTTTCTTCCACTCCAGGAGAAAATCGGGAACTGATAGGATCAACTGCCTATCGCTCTGCCGAATGAATACCTGCGTACTCTCCGCCTCAGCCGCTACCTGTCCAGTACGAAGGTTGCGTATCGTGTAGGCAAAAACCAGCTTAGCCGCAGGCGTGTCCACAAACCGGATCTCCACCTCCACCCCATCGCCATAGTACAGGCTCTGCTTGTAGTCAATACGCACGTTCACCACGGGCGCCCACAGCCCCGTAACCATAGCCTCTTGGAAACCAAGCCTATGCTCCTGCCCAAAGGCTGCCCGTGCATCCTCCATGAAGTGCATATAGCTACCATGCCATACCACCCCCATAGCGTCGGTCTCGCTGAAGCGAATGCGCACCGTGATGCGGGTTGATATTGAGGTTACCTTACCCTTTATGCTGCGGAGCATTGTAGACAGAATCTTCCAATAACTAACGTGGGCAAACCGCTACGCGCAGCACTGCCCAAAAGATATTTATTCACTCTACCGCGAAGAACTTCATTCTCCCGCTGGCGAGAAACCCTCCGTTCACCCGAACCTCTACCTCCACTAGCGATAGGTTGCCGAGTTGCTGTATCTCTCGCACCCGCGACCTTAGCAACTCGCCCACCCGGGCTCTCCGGGCAAAATGCACCCCATCCACCGAGGCGATATAGCCCAGGGTTGCATCCAGCATCCCCATCAGGCGGAGTGCCCCAGCCCGAGAAGCCGCAGTTTGCGCTATGTGTTCCACCAGCCCGCACTCATCGAACTCCTCGCCCTGCACGAAAGTTCCGCCCGCACGTATCTCAAACCTGCAGTTGAACCACTCCCCATCAAAACCCTCGGCCGCATCTATAAGCAGAAATGGAGACCGATGGGGTATTAGCGAATCCAACGCCTCGCCCCTTAGCGGAAACTGTAATTCCCCGTTCGCCATTTCACTAGCCTTTTAGCCTACAGCACAGCAGGCTATGCCCTACTCCAAGCCCATCGGTCATGCTCTCGAGCTCCAGCCCAGCGCGCGACACTATGCCAAGCAGCGTGCCGCTATCAAAGAGCTTGCTGCACCCATTGGCCATCGTGGTGAAATAGGGCGATATCTGCGTTTGGCTGAAAGAGGCCGTCTCGTACCGCTGCCTATCCCACAGGGGTTCTAGGATGTACAACCGAGAATCTTTCGCCAAGCTTTCTGCAGCCCGCTCCACTATACGCTGCGCATCATCTACCGAGAAGCAGTCGAGAAACTGGCTCATCCACACCGCATCGTATCCCTTTGGAAAACAGAGCCCCGCGTCGAGCATGTCGGCTGCGTAGCCATCTATCCTATCGCCCCCAGGGAGCTGTGCCACCTGCTTCTGCATGATGCCGAGCTGCCCAGGCAGATCCATGATGGTAACCCGAACCTCTGGCGAATGCTGCACACAGCGTAGCGCCCATCGCCCTGTATTGCCCCCCACATCCAGCAAGCGGTGTACTGGCCTAGCAAACACTATCGACAAGGCTTGCCCAAAACTCTGGTCTGAGTAGTAGTGGTCAAAAGCTAACCAGCTCTCAAGAACCGTGGGGGGGAGCTGGCTAAGTCCTTGGTATATAGTATCCCAAGTACCAAAATGTTTCAACCCAACCGGCCTCCCTTCCTCCAAGCTCTCCTCCAGAGAGAAAAGCCCTTGGTAGCAGACATCGTGCACAAAGTTGATATTCACCCTAGTCATGGCGCTACGCAGCAAGAACCACCCCACTTTGCCCAGCAGCCAACGATCATCGTGGTGCAGCACAATCCCCGCCGTAAGGGCAGACTCCAGCAGCACCCGCATAGCATACTCAGAGAGTTTGGCCTTCTGTGCCAACTCGGGTAGCGTGTAGCCATCTGCCCGCTCCGCAAGGCTTTCCAGCGTACCCCGACCAAGCAGCACGCGTGCGGTTTGGAATAGCACCGGGCCGAATGCAATCTGCTCTGCCAGTAGCTGCGCCTGTTGCGCCGTTACCCTATCGCGGGCATAGCGCTGTGCTACCGCATCCTCGGGGGCTATGCTAGCAGGGATTCGTTCTTCCGTATCCATAAAATCGAGGCCTTGGCAAACGGATCGCAGGCATTCCATTTGTAGAGACGCTATTTTCCTTTACTTGTGACAAGAATTGTTAACCAAGCACTTGCATCCATCGAAGACCGTAGCGATACGGCATTCCGCATTGTTTAGAGGCATCTGCAAAAGTTCCGTATGGGTTCAATCTCTTATAGGGGGACTCTTCCCCTCTTGCGAGTAAATAGGTTTTAATCAATCAATCCCGTTTTTCGAAGACCGTAGCGACGCGGCGTGCCGCGTCGTTTAAGCCCTTTTACCTAAAGTCTCTAGCAACCCCGACGCTCCGTATCGTCTAAGCGACTTTTGTAGAGGGGCGTACTGACGGCTAGCCCACATCCCAAAAGTCGTAGAAGTTGAACCACTGCTCAGGGTGGCACCGCACCACGTTCTCCAGCTCATCTATGTAGGCTCGTTGCAAATACGCCACCCGCTCTGCTCTACTTTCCCCCTGAGGCTCCACCATCCTAAAGTGGAAACGGTAGCACTTATACCCTGTGCGTATGGCAAAGTACACCACCATCGGCACACCCTCTGCCGCCGCCACCTGGAAGGGGCCAAGGGGAAACTGCGCCTCGCCCCCCAAGAATCTTTGCGGACTATGCTTCATCGCCCCCATGTACCTATCGCCCTGCAAGCACACTGCATCGCCCGCTTGCAATGCTGTATGTATGGCGAGCATCGTCCCCACACCATCATCACCTAGTGGCAACACGCGGAATGCCACCTCGCCCTCCCCACGGTGCAACTCCCGTTTTGCTGCCTCATAATCACCATCATACATCCCTACCACTATACGGCTAGCGTAGTCACCAAAGAATGGTGCCCCAATCTCCCAATTCCCCACATGCGCCCCCACGCACACCACACCATGCCCAGCGTCGAGTACCCGCAGCAACAATGTATAATCATCGCTGTAGGCGAAGGCATACTCAGCCTTGTAGGGCATGCGCAGCGCCCAGCGGTCTATAAGTATCTGCCCCAGCGCATACATATTGCGGAATACGTAGCCTGCAGCCCGCCAACGGCTATACCCCAAGCGTAACCGAGCGAACCGATAGCTCGCGCGCCTTGGAGCTACCGCACCCACTGCGTAGAATGGCACCACGCAGTAGAGAAACCCGTATGCCACCCGCACACCCAGGCAGCGTATCAGCTCAAAGAAGAAGCGATGTCCCAGGGCACTACCCCGGCTACGCCCTGTCCACCCTTGGAGCCTAGGCATTCGCCCGTTTAGTGGCTATGAGGTTATAAAAATCTGAGAAGGTGCGAAGACCTTGAAAATCCTCTGCCACAAGGGTTATGCCCCACTTCTGCTCCACCAGCACCACCACATCTACCATGTCGAGGCTATCGAGCGAGAGCGTGTCTATCAGCTCGGCCTCGGGCTGTATCTTCTCTATGTCCACCTCGAACTCCTCGGCCAGTATCGCCCGTATCTGCTCCTGCAGCTCTGGCGAAGCCTCTATTTTCCCTTCCTGCGCCATATTTTTAATATCTCCACTGTTTCCCAAGCAGTGCCGACGCCATCCCCACATACCCCAAGCGACGCACTGCCGCTAACTTACCTACAATCATCCACAGGCTGCCTATCCTGAGCCTGCCCCATAAGCGGCGTGGAGGCCACTCCACATACCCCATATACGCACAACTCCGCCACCTACACAATCCCCCACATTCCCCGCAATTCTCCCTCGCACGACCCCGCGAATATACTGAGAATTTACCAACTAAAACCGGGCTACTCCTGAAACCTACGAAATGCAAGCGTGCTGTTCGTCCCTCCAAAGCCAAAGGAATTCGACACGAAAGTATCAAAATGCCTATCGATACGCTCTGGAGGGATACAGAGCCCCTCTGCAGCAGGGTCTAGCCTATGCAGGTTGAGATTGGCCGCTATGAAATCCCGTTCCATCATAATGAGGCTGTATATAGCCTCACTAGCCCCAGACATCCACATCTCATGCCCTGTGAAGGCCTTGGTGGAGGTTACCACAGCCCTATGCCCCCCCAGCACGTCCTTTATGGCCTTTGCCTCTACCGCATCGCCAACGGGGGTGCTGGTGGCATGGGCGTTGATGTAATCCACATCCTCTACCCTTAGCCCTGCCGAATCGAGGCAACGACGCAACGATACCGCAGGGCCGATAGCGTTGGGTACAGACAGGTGGTCGCCATTGGAGGAGAAACCGTAGCCCAGCACCTCCGCAATCACCTTAGCCCCCCGTCGTTTGGCCGATTCTAGGCTCTCTACTATTAGCGTGGCCCCTCCCCCGCTCGGAACCAGACCATCGCGATCTGCGTCGAAAGGCCGCGAGGCCTCCGTAGGCGCATCCTCCCGCTTGGAGAAAGCCCCCAGCCCATCAAAACTAGCCACCGCAAGCGGATTCACCTCCTGCGCTCCCCCGCATATTATGCACTCCTGCAGCCCCTGCCCTATGAGAAGCCAGGCCAGCCCTATAGGATGGCTACCGCTGGCGCAGGCCGCGGCAATGGTCATATTGATGCCCCGCAGGTTATAGAGGACTGAGAGATTCATGGTTACCGTAGAGTCTAGGCTCTGGAACACGGCGCCAGTGCCAGCCATCTGCGTATTGCGCTTCTCACGTATCACATCGGCGCTGCGCACCACGGCTTCGGCGCAAGAATCGTTCCCGAAGAGTATCCCCACCTCATGGGCAGCCAAGTAATCGGGCGTTATGCCAGCCTGCGCCAGCGCCTGCTCGGTAGCCAGGTAGGCAAATATCCCGGGCTGCCCTAGGGTAATCCGCTCCCGGCGCCCCAGTCGACCCTTCAGGTCGGGTGTCGACACTATGCCCGTAAGCCCAGACATGTAGCCGGCCTCCTTACGCACAGGGTCGATACCTATACCGCTCCTACCCTGGTATAGCGAGGTTGCCACCTCCTCCACGCTTTCACCTATGCAGGAGTGAATCCCAATCCCGGTGATGACTACTCGGTGTTTCATCCTAAACTATTCCATTCATTTTTTGCCAGAAGAGACCGCAAGACGGGGAATCTGCGAAAATCCATGGTGCAACACTTTGATTAAGCGCATTTTGCCGAGGTCTCGCGTTGTATAGCTAGATCCCAAATCCCTACGTATACAGTCCCCCGTTCACCTGCAGCACCTGCCCGGTGATGTACGATGCGCCAGGCGAGGCCAAAAATGCCACCACCTCTGCCACCTCCTCGGGCGTACCAAAACGCTGCATGGGCACTAGCGTCCGTAACTGTTCCACGGGGAGTTCACCCGTCATATCAGTCTCTACGAATCCCGGGGCTACCGCATTCACCGTGATGCCGTGCCGAGCCACCTCCAGCGCAAAGGCCTTGGTGGCAGCTATTATCCCTCCATTAGCCGCCGCGTAGTTGGTCTGCCCTGCCACACCCTTTATCCCGCTAAGCGAAGCCATATTCACTATACGCCCATACCGCTGGGCGCTCATACGCTTGAACAGGAGCTGGGTAACGTAGAAAAAACCGTCGAGCTTCACAGAAAGCACCCTGTGCCAGTCCGCCTCCGTCTGCCAAAAGAGCAGATTATCGCGCCGTATGCCCGCGTTGTTCACCAGCACCTCTACTCTAGCGTCGGCATGCTGCCCTAGCCAGGCACCCAGCACCTCAGCGCATTGCGTACTGCTGGCCACATCAAAACGAAGAGCCTCAGCCACAGCCCCCTGCTCTGCTAGTAGACTCAGGGTGATGTCTGCCTGCTCCTGATTCCGCTCATAGGTGAAGAGGATGCGATACCCTGCGCGCGCCAACCGTAGGCACACCGCGCGCCCTATCCCCCGCGAACCCCCAGTTACCAGCGCCCAACGAGGCTGGTTAGGGTCTACATTCTGCTGCCGATTTCGTGGCATGGTGGAAAAATCTTATGTGGAATGAGGGCGGGCACTCGATACGCACCCCAACCGCTAGAACCTGAGGAATATTCAACAAATTCTGCGGTGTAGCTAACCCTCCCTATTTTATCCTCTAGAAACACTGTCCTAATGCACAGCATGGCATCCAGCCTCCAGTGCTCTCTAACGCCCCGGTTCATGCTCCTGCATATAGGCCTTTATCCATTCGAGATCGAGGTATAGTGCCCTGTCTTCCACCACCTTGGGGAATTCTCTCCGCACCGATTGGTACACCTCCCGGGTGGTGGGCGAGAGCCTCTCCTCTACGCCCAGCGCATCCACAGCCTGGGCCAGTGCCATGTGCAGCACGCTCATCACCTCGGTGGCGTTCTCCACCACCTGCGCGCACAGCAGGGCAGAGTTCGTCCCCATGCTCACGATATCCTGATTATCATTGTTGTTGGGAATGCTGTGCAGGTACATAGGATAGCCCAACGTCTGGCACTCGGCCGTGGTAGAGGTGGCCGTGAACTGCGCAGCCTGCAGCCCGTAGTTCACCCCCAGCTTGCCAAGGTTGACAAACGGGGGGAGTATGCCATTTATCCTGTCGTGCATCAGGTAGTTCAACTGCCGCTCTGCCAGCATGGCCACGCGCACCATCACCATCTTGAGCTGATCCATGGCCAGCGACACCGCATCGCCGTGGAAATTCCCGCCATGCACCACATTGTTCAGCTCGGGGCAAACGAGCGGATTATCGCTCACCGAGTTGAGTTCACCTACCAGAGCCTCTTCCACCAGCTCTATGGTATGCCACACAGGCCCGAGCACCTGGGGTACGCATCGCAGCGAGTAGTAGGGCTGCACCTTATGTGTGAAGTGCCCATCAGACGGGGCATTGAACAGTTCTGCAGCCCTATCGCGCAGGCAGCCAGAGCCCTCCAGCAACGCCCTGAGCCGCGCGGCCACGGCGGCCTGCCCGCTCCCGCCCCGAGCCTCAAAGAGCGCTGGGGAAAGGAAATCAGAATAGCTCCCGGCCACCTCATTGATCAGCGCAGAGGCTGCCAACGCCCAGTTGAATAGCCGCTTGGCCCGCAGGAGCGTCACCAGACCTATGCCGCACATCACCGATGTGCCGTTCACCATGGCCAGCCCCTCGCGGATGTGGATATACCTATACAGAGGGATTGACCCCGACACAGAGGCCATTGGTATTCGTCGCCCCTCGCTCAGCAACTCCCCCTCGCCCAAAAGGGCCAGCGCGATGTGCGCCATCTGCACCAGGTCGCCACTCGCCCCCACGCTGCCGTGCCTTGGCACATAGGGCGTAAATCCTGAATTGATAAAATCTTGCAGGGCTTTCAACGCCTCGATATGCACCCCCGAGCGGCCCCTCGACAGCACCTGGAGGCGGCACAGCATCGCGGCACGCACGTACTCGGGCTCTAGGGGCTTGCCGCACCCTGTGGCGTGGCTACGGATGATGTTGTATTGCAGCGCCTGGAGTTCATCATCAGATATGCGGTACTGCGCCATTGGGCCAAACCCCGTGTTGATTCCGTAGATCACCCGGTGTTGCCGAAATTTCTCCAGAAACGCATAGCTGGCCTCAACCCGGGGGTACACCGGCTTCCCTAAGGCTACCGAATACCCCCCGAGCACCACCTTCTCAAAGGATTCGAGCGATAAATCGCCATCCAGAACTACTTGATTCTCAAACGTTCCCATAGAACCCCTGCCCGTAGAAAGAATGCCGCGAAGTTAGGTAAACTCTAGGGGCTATCCAAATCTAGAGGGCAGCACTCCAGCAAAGCGCAAACGATGGGCAGGAATACCCACCACAGGGCGAGGCGCATCTCTATCGCGCGATGCGGCATTATAAGAACCGCGACGCGGCACGCCACGTCGCTACAAAAGCCAGAGAGCCACCAAGGGCACTCGCAGGTGGGCGGGCAACTTTCGGGCCGCCCCTACCAAGTCCATAAAATCGATGTCCACCCAAGAACCTCTGCATCACCTATGTAAACGATGCGCCACTGCTAGGGCGGGCACTCGCTACGCTCGACACCGCCCCTACCAAGAATGCGATAGCCAAGCTCGCCAATTGATAGAAATGTGATTATCTGTAGCTCCCGCATAAAACGACGCGGCACGCCACGTCGCTACAAAAACCACTACGCCGCATGGTGACAACGGGCGGGGAAATCTTCGCGCAGACCGCGAAGACCCCGCACCCTACAGTCGGGCTTCTACGGGGAGGCCATTGCGACGTACCGCGCAGGCCAGCATGTGCACCCTGTAAGGGTGGAGTGTATCACCAATTGATAGAATAGAAATGTGATTCTCTGCAGCAAATCCCGCATAAAACGACGCGGCGCGCCGCGTCGCTACGGTCTTCGAGAAATGGAATTGCGTGATTGAAATCTATTTACGCGCAAGAAAGGAAAATCCCCCAAAAGATTGAACCCATACGGGCCATTTGCCGCGGGCTCTTTTTAGAATACGGAGGTTTAAAACCTATTCTCCCGTTTCTCGAAGGGCGTAGCGACGCGGCGCGCCGCGTCGTCATCCCCCTCTACGCCTTCCCGTTGATACCTGCGTGGCGTACATGCCGGTCGGCGGCATACCCCGTATCCGCCTCCCCGCAATGCCGGCTGTAGGGGCGGGGTCTTCGCAACGCGAAGATTCCCCCGCCCAACGCCCATTGCCACCATGCGCATACCAAGGCCTCGCAAAACCCGCAAAAACGACGCGGCACGCCGCGTCGCTACAGTCTTCGAGAAATGGAATTTCTTGATTGAAACCTATTTACGAACAAAAAGGAAAAGAACCCTCTAAAAAGATTGCCTCTACGGGCCTTTGCAGAGGGCCCCCCTTTTTAAATACGGTAGACTAAACACTATTCTCCCGTTCCTCGAAGGACGTAGCGACGCGGCGTGCCGCGTCGTCATCCCCCTCTACGCCGTCCCCGTGGAGGCCTACGTGGGCGTACACGCCAGTCGGCGGCATACCCCGCAACGCACTCCCCGCAATGCCGCCTGTAGGGGCTGGGGCTTCGCAATGCGAAGATTCCCCCGCCCAACGCCCCAGTCCCCATAGGCGCATACCAAGAATCCCAGCAAAACGACGCGGCATGCCACATCGTTGCGTCTAGGCAGATCATATACAAGCTCCTCGCCTATCCCACATGCCGTTTACGGGGCAAAAGGGCAAAGAGCGTATCGTGTCAGCATGCTCATTCCCGCACAAAAAGCCCCGTGCGCACAGCACCTGCTCCATAGACCTTCACCAGATATCCCCCAGATACCCATTCCCGCGCATCTATCTGTAATGCGGCTTCCGTCCCCCTATGGCTATACACCCTCTCCCCCCTCGCATTGAACACCTCCACCAGGTAGGGCTCCACACAGTTTGAAACTGTAAATATTCCGTTCGCAGGATTAGGCCATATCGCCAGATCCCCCACGCCAGAACCCTCCACCGCCGCAACCCCATCAGGCCATATGGACTTCGGTGTGAGTATTTTCACCAGCTGACCATTCAATCCGTAGCGCAACTGCAGCAGCCCCTCAACCCCATATCGTCCTCCTTTCTGGTACTGTACCCCCACCAGCGTAAGTGATTCTGCACCACACCCCAGGTAGACCCCATCTACGCAAAAATAGTAGGCCTCATCCCCAGCCTCTAGCGCCAGCATTGTGCAGGGCAAGGGAGCTGGCCAATCATCCACACTATGGGCGGGTTTATCGGCCAACACTCCGCGCAAACTCACTTCTCGCACTGAAGCCCGCGGCGTAACCGACAGAGGGCTAAGCGTTCGCAACGTCACGCCTTTCACACTCTGAGCTTCCCCGCAAATCCCCGTTAGCTCAACAGTATCATTCACATGCAACGTGCAGTTCAATATACGGATAAAATCGGGATATTGACTTTGCGCCAAAACCCCCTCGCCCCGCAGGTAGTATGCAGGATTCCCATCGATCCACACCCCTAGGGGCACTCCACCCAACGTTTCAGGCATAGACCTCAGCTGGCCGATAATCCTGATGGTATCATCCGTAGAAGCGGGGAGAATTTGCGCGCGGCTCGCTAGAGCTCCCCCCAAGATCGCTATTGCTACTAGCAGTATAGTACGTATTCGCATGGCCGTAAGGAGGTTTTAGTATTTCAAAACGGGAAGGCTGTCCACAACACGCCCCGACATTATCACAGAAAGTACATACTCACCACTCTGGAGGAATGCTACAGGAATTTCCATCCCATCTGCGTGCTCTGGCACTAGGATTCTAAAGCATACATTACTTACTACTGAACGGAGTTCAATGGTAGCATTCGCTAACGGTCTGGTAAAATCGACCTTTAGATAATCCCTAAATGGGTTAGGAGCAATCCCTAAAAGGATCTTTTCATTCCTCCCATTTATCCCCGACTCCTGGCCAATTCCAACTTCACTATCGATTTTCTCCCTAATATCACCTTCCGCAATGACTTCATCCCCATACATCTTTGGCCGGCTGGGTGGATTAAAAACTGTAACTCTGCGCATCGCCACATTATTGTTATACTTCACATATTTTTTTTAAAGATCCCCGATAGCCAAAGTAGATAGGATCATCCTCGGCCTCAACACTGACTGGGATATCTACAGGCCATTGCGCTGGGATATAACCCCATGGTACGGCAGGAATCCACGGAAGGCAAACCACATAATCACCGCCCGCCGCAATAGAGGGTAATTCAACCATCGCTGTTTGGTAAGGTGGCAGTTTTTTCTTTGCATCTCCTCGAATCTCATCTACTGGAGGTTTAGGCTTATGCGAATTACTCAAAGAATCTATAACCGACAAATAAAGTTTTGCTCCTGGCCTTGACTGAACGTTCCCCCTATTATGAACTCTAATGTAAATGTAGTTTGGAATTCGAGGAGTATATATAGGATCTTGGTGTTCCGTTCGCTTATCACGCCCGAAACGTACCCAAATATCAGGAGACTCAAGACCCCGTCGCCCTTCTCCATTACTAGGTTCAATCCCTTTATCATAATACGAATCAGCCACAAAAAGATCACACCCCTTTTTTAGCAACGGCATTACTGGGTCTCCAATAATAGTTAATCCGTAAAACCATGATATTTCAGACTTGGAATGCTGCGTCCCCACTGCACTACTCCACCATTCCTTCAATGCGATACCAAATCCACATCCTTTTGCAAGCCAACTATAAAAATGTTGAAAATCGAGCATAGAACCAACTTTGGAACTCCCAACTAAACGTATAGCACGGCTGTTGGGTGAAAAGATATACGAAGACGCAAGGTTATTGCTCTTTGTCCACCTCGCAGCACTGCAACAGAACAGATTTATTGATTTTGCTTTGACTGCATGCTGCTCAAGCATTGCGCATGGGATACGTGTCCCAACGCTAGGAATATGCGTATGATACCATGAATGGCAAGCGAATTGTATAAAATCGTATCGGGACTCTCCAAGTTTGTGAAGGTAATTCTCCCCAGAAAATCCGTTGGCCAACGTTATGGCATCATATCGTGCGTCGCACAGAAAACCTAGCGACTTCGTAAAATCATCGTTATTCCAATCCTTATCTGTATAGGTAAGCCCGTGTGTATCTGTCTGCTGAACGAGTTTTCCCCACTCCGTATGATTTCGCTCTAAATATCTCTTTATCTGTTTAATTCTCAACTCTTTATTAAGATTCCAGCCTGGCGAAATCCTTCCTACAAAAATTTCTGGGGTAACATGCCCCATATGCGATTCATAGATGCTCCTCCTTTCATACATCGATCCGTTATTTGCTCGCCCCCACGCACCGTCCAGATCCATATAGAATAAATCACACGGCCACACAGCAGATCCATACCGATCATGGTCATTTTGCATCGCGTACCAGGCTGTGGGCAGATTACCAATAAAAACGGCCCCAACAACTCTACCCTCTTTAACCATTGCTTCTTTCAAGTGTTGGCAAAACCCATCGGACCGCATAGAATATAGTACAACTTCATACTCCGTATGCCTTAACACATCTTGTATATATTGGTGAACATTTAAATTTATCGAACGATAAATTTCATCTTCTACTACCACGAACAGCTTGCTTTTCCCGCTTGTGTGTAAGTTCTTATACTCCTCAATTTTCCGGGGAAGAGCATCTGAGTATACGGGGATCTCATCCAGAAACTGCTCCGATCTAGCCCTTATAGCATCCACCTCAAAAAGAGTAGATAGATAGCTTAGCCTCCCTTCGTTAATAGCATCTGTCGGCTGCCCATTTACAGGCAAACACCCGAGCAATACGCTTACGCACAGTAGTGTCAAAATCCTTCTCATGGCCTTGCCTTTTTGCTTAAACTTAGAATCATTCCACAGAACTTCTCCGCAAAGGTAGGAAATATTCTCAACACTACAAATCGCAACCCCGGCAAATCCCAGCATAACGACGCACTACTGTAGGGCGGGCACTCGCTACGCTCAGCACCGCCCCTACCAAGAATGCGATAGCTGCTCGCCAATTGATAGAAATGTGATTCTCTAGAGCAAACCTACGTAAAACGACGCGCCCCCCCACCACGCAACGCGGCAAGGCTATTCGCGACGCGGCGTGCCGCGTCGTCATCCCCCTCTACGCCTCCCCCGTGGATGCACGCATGGACGTAAATGGTGGCCTGCGGCAATATACCCCGCTATGCCGACTGTAGGGGCGGGGTCTTCGCAGCGCGAAGATTCCCCCGCCCAACGCCCCAGTCCCATAGGCGCATACCAAGAATCCCAGCAAAACGACGCGGCATGCCGCACCGCTACGGTCTTCGAGAAATGGAATTGCTTGATTGAACCCTGTTTACGCGCAAGGAGGAAAAGTTCCCTTTAAAGAAGATTGCCCCCTACGGGACTTTGCAGAGGGCTCCCTTTTGGAATACGGTGGCCTAAAACCTATTCTCCCGTTCCTCGGAGGACGTAGCGACGCAGCGTGCCGCATCGTCATCCCCCTCTACGCCTTCCCCGTGGATGCACGCATGGACGTAAATGGTGGCCTGTGGCAATATACCTCGCAATGCCCCCACCCCTGCCACCCTGGACACATGCGCTCCTTTTGTGGACGATTCCCATGCGGAGGCACAGTCTGCAATGAAAACCCATAGCCGCCTACCCTAGCAGCACCTCCTCCGTACCTGCGCCGTACCAACCAGGGACA
>LIIK01000037.1 GCA_001421095.1 Candidatus [Bacteroides] periocalifornicus
ATACGGCGGTTTAAAACCGATTCTCCCGTTTCTCGAAGGACGTAGCGACGCGGTGTGCCGCGTCGTTTATGCGTAATGCGGCGCAACCCCCTAATCACGACGCGGCGCGCCGCGTCGCTACCGTCTTCGAGAAATGGAATTGCTTGATTGAAACCTGCTTACCCGCGAGAAGGGAAAATCCCCCATAAAGATTGAACCCATACGGGACTTTGCAGTGGCCTCCCTTTTGGAATACGGCGGTTTAAACCCTATTCTCCCGTTTCTCGAAGGACGTAGCGACGCGGCGTGCCGCGTCGTTTATGCGTAATGGGGCGCAACCCCCTAATCACGACGCGGCGCGCCACGCCGTAATCCAAATGCCGCCCGCATCCTGAAATGAGTCCCTGCGAAACCCGCGCAAACGCCGCGGCACCATCAATCGCGCGGCGGCCACCATCAATCGCGATACGCAGCCCTTAATCGCGATGCGGCACGCCACGCCGCTACAAGCGTCGATCTGCATCGTTTGCGTGGGCTTTGCAGAGGTCTTATTTCTACTCGCTTCCACCGCACCTTCGCCGTACCATCGTCGTACCAACTTAACACCTCCTCTAGTGCATGTTCGGATTTCGTAGCGAAATCCGAACATGAAGCGGCGCAGGTACGGCGAAGGTACGGCGCAGGTACAGAGGAGGTGCAGCGGTGGTGCGCTAATTACAGAGAAAAGGCGCACCCACCCCGCCTATCCGCGGGGAGGTACGCCCTTGTGCTGCATGCCTAGAATACGAAATTCTGGCTAATAGATTCATTCATAGACACCTTCCGTATCACCTCGGCAAAGAGTTTATCTACCGAGAGCACGGTGAACTTATGGGTGTCTGCCTTGGGGTTGAGCGGTATAGTATCGGTAACCACCACCTCGCTCAGGGCCGATTCGTTGATCCTATCGTAGGCCGGGCCACTGAGCACCGCGTGGGCCGCTAGCGCCTTCACGCTCCGGGCCCCCATGCTGGCCATCAGGTTGGCGGCTTTGGTTATGGTGCCCGCGGTGTCTATCATATCGTCGAAAAGCAGCACATCCTTCCCCTCCACCTCGCCGATGGCGGTCATAGAATCGACCTCGTTGGCCTTCTCGCGCACCTTATGGCACATGATGAGGGGCTTGCTGAAGTGCTTCGCGAAGCTGTTGGCCCGCTTGGCCCCCCCGATGTCTGGCGTGGCAAAGGCCGCATTGGTAAGATCGAGGCCCTGTATGTAGGGTTCGAAGAGCCAGGAGGAGTAGAGATGATCGACCGGGATATCGAAGAAACCCTGGATCTGGTCTGCGTGGAGGTCCATAGTCATCACCCTATCCACGTAGGCCGCGCGCAGGAGGTTGGCCACCAGCTTAGCCCCTATTGGCACGCGGGGTTTATCCTTGCGATCTTGCCGGGCCCAGCCGAAGTAGGGCATTACCGCAACCACCTTGTAGGCAGAAGCCCGGTGGGCTGCATCGGCCAGCAGCAGCAGCTCAAAGAGATTCTCTACCGGCGGGAAGGTGCTCTGGATGATGAAAACGGTGGAGCCCCGCACCGATTCGTCAAACGAGGGCTCAAACTCCCCGTCGCTAAACTCCAGCACTGAGGTCTTACCCAGCGGTTTCCCGTAGCAACGGGCTATACGCTCTGCGAGTACCCGCGAGCCTCGCCCTGCGAAGATCTTCACCTCGCTGTTTACCATACGCTTTATGCAATTAGAGAATGCTGAAAATCAAGAAAGAATCGTAGTAGAATGGCGGTAATAGGAAAGGTAGAATCGCATGGGACGAACGCAGCATGCGACCTCTGCAAAAGAGGCGCATGGGTTCAATTTTTTATAGGGGTCTTTCCATCTCCTACGGGCAAATCGGTTTTATCGGTTTTAATCGGGTGATTCAATTTACCGAAGCGCGTAGCACCGCAGCATTTCGCATCGTACATGCCGGTTTTACAGCAGAGTATCACATTTCAATCAATTGTCGGGGTTTGCTATTGCGTTCTTGGTAGGGGCGGGCCGAGAGTTGCCCGCCCACCCTCGAGCGCTCGCCCTAACCACCGCAGCACACGAGACAGAAAATGTAGCGACGTGGCGTGCCGCGTCGCGCTTAAAAAACGCACCGCGTCGCGATAAAAGAAGTGCCGCATTCGTTCAATCATAGGGGTGCGCTATCATCGGCTCCGTTCGCCCCGCAAATGCTCTCCATGTAGGCCGCCAGCTCTTCTACTCCCGTTCCCTTTTCGGCTGAGGTGGCGAAGGTGGGGGGCAGCTCCTCCCAGTCATCTAGTAGCTTTGCCTTATACTTATCTAGCTGCTTACCGAGCGCCTCACGGCTCAGCTTGTCAGCCTTGGTGAAAACGATGGCCAGCGGCACGCCGTTCTCCCCCAGCCAGCGGAGGAAATCGAGGTCGTTCGGGAGGGGGTCATGCCGGCAGTCTACCAGTAGGAATACGCTGTAGAGCTGCTGACGGTGCGCTATGTAGCTGCGTATCATGTAGTCTAGCGTTTTCCGCTCATCCTTGGAAGTCCTGGCAAAACCGTAGCCGGGTAGATCGACAAGATACCAACGGTCGTCTACCGAAAAGTGGTTGATAAGGCGTGTTTTACCCGGGGTGCCGCTCACCTTGGCCAGCCCGGCAATCCCGGTGAGCGCATTGAGCAATGACGACTTCCCGACATTCGACCGGCCAATCAGCGCCAGCTCGGGCTTCCCATCCGTTGGGCATAGCCGCCACTCCGGGCTGCTGCACTTGAATACTGTTCGCGCTAGTGGCATCTCTCCTTCTCAAAATATTGACAAAACCCGACGCAAAGTTACGAAAAAAAAGAGGCCAAAACTCCCCTTCCCCCGTTTTATCCCCTGTTTCGTCAAATCTTTTTGGTCGGGTTCTTGCAAGAATCTACCTTTGTTACACCTCGCTCCCCCCCACGGTAGCCTAGGTTCGGACCGATGGTTGCAGAATGGGGCGGACGAGGAAGGAAAGGTGCGGGATGGGGAAGGGATAACATGGGGAGAATGAATGGGCCAGCAAGGGAGGATGAGTGGGCAGGCAACTTTCGGTCTGCCCCTACGCGGAGGGCGGACAATCTCGACGCTTGGTATCGCGCCCCTATTAAGAACACAAGGTAAAATATCATCGATTGATGGAAATATAATTCTCTTTCAGATCTTAAGACCTATTGATTGATAATCTACGAATAATACAACACACACTCTCTATGAATCGCTTCCAAGTAGCTACCATTACGCTACTCTGCCTTCCTCTACTCGCTGGCGCCCAGAGTGCCCGCACTGATTTCATCACCCTATGGGATACCCACAATCCGCAGAGCTCCGTGGTGGTGAATGCTGCGCCTGCGCCTGGCCGAGATGCGAATACGATCTACTTCCCGGGTATTGGCTCAAGCTACACTATACGCTACCGCGCTGTGAACGAGGCGGTGTGGCACGCCTTGAATGGCGTAAGCTCCACCCCTGAGAGCCCCCTACGCATAGAGCTACCCGCTGCAGGCAAATACTACATAGCAGTAGCCCCTACGGGCTTCCATGGATTCTGCATGGGCGCATGGGATGAGGGGCTGAATCAGTTCTGCTACCACGGCGATGCTGAGCGGCTCATCGGGGTGGTATCCTGGGGCGCGGTGCAATGGGTGGATCTCGACTTCGCGTTTGCCAACTGCACGCACCTTGCCCAGCTACCGCTAAAGCACGATGCAGAATTCCCCGATGCAATAAAAGCCCCCAGGCTAGCCACCACCTCGCTTGGATGGATGTTCTACGGCTGCGCCGCCCTTGCCGAGATGGGCGAGGAGGGTAAGCGCTGGGACCTGGAGGGCTGGGATGTGGCACGGGTTACCTCCCTGGCTGGGGCATTCAAGGGGTGCGAGCGGCTTGTTGGCCACGGCCTACGGGGCTGGGATGTGCACTCTGTACAGAACTTCTGGAGCACCTTTGAGGGGTGTACCGACTTCCAGCAAGACCTAACCGCTGCTGAGGATATCTCCTGCTGGAAAACGCCCAGCGCCACGAATATGGCGAGCATGTTCATGGGCTGCACCCACCTCAAGGCCGACCTCTCGGGCTGGGATGTGGCCAAAGTAACCGACTTCACGCTTGCCTTTTCGGGCTGCGGAGAATTCAATGCTGACCTCTCCCGATGGAATGTGGGAAGGGTAACGAGCTTCGCGGGGACCTTCGCCCGCTGCCATGAATTCCGCGCCGACCTCTCAGGATGGGACGTTTCCAGCGCGGTAGACTTGGCGGGCATGTTCCTTGGCTGCGAAAAGTTCAACAGCAACCTCGCGCTGTGGAATGTGGAGAAGGTAAAACGGATGGACCGTCTATTCTACGGCTGCAAGGCGTTCAACTACCCTCTGGGGAGCTGGAATCCCAAAAGCCTGCTGAACGCGGAGGGGATGCTGGATGGCTGCACCTTCGAAGGGTGGTACAGGGATGGCGCACGATACGATTTCTCCACCCCTGTAACGGGCAGCTTCACCCTGAAGGCCAAGTGGCGGAAGAATGGGCAGCCCGTCCCGGCAACGTTCACCGTAACCTTTGACCCGGCAAATGGCCGTGCGGCATTCACCCAAGAAGTGGAGAAGAACGGGAAGGTGGCGAGGGTAGCAGCCCCCACCAAGGCAGACCACACCTTCATCGGGTGGTATAGGGATGGGGCCACAGAACCCTACAATTTCGATAGCCCTGTTACCGAATCATTCACCCTAACGGCTCGCTATAGGGATGAGCGGATTGCGGCACTGAATAGCTGCCTGCTCCAAGGAGTAGAGGTGATGCCTAATCCTGTAAATGCTGAATTGCACATCCTCCATGCGCAAAGCCTAAGGCGCTACACCCTCTTCAATGCGCTAGGGCTGCCAGTGCTAAAGGGCGAACACGATGGGGGTGAAACGATCTCGCTACAGGTTTCGGCTCTACCGGCTGGTATATACTTCATTCGTCTAGAGGCTGCTGACGGACACCGCACCCTCAGGGTAGTGAAGCAGTAGGGCTATAGTGATTGGCTAGGGTAATGGAACGGATTCTCATCTCGTTTCTGCTGGTGCTACTATCCAGTGCACTCTACGGGCAGGGGGCTCTCCCCACGCCCGCAGAGGTGTACGCCGCCTACCCATCGGCAGACTGGAAGGTACTCGCGCCCCATGGCCTTACCAATATCCCCAGCAGCCACATCCTACCGCATCCCCCCGTGGGCGACCAGGGGGTGCAGAGTAGCAGCACTGCCTGGGCCATAGCCTACGCGGGGTTGGGCGCGCTGGGCTACCAACGCTATAGCCACAATTGGGATGCACTCCGCCGCAGCCCTTCGTTCGTCTACAATAGCAACAAGATCAACGATGGTTCGGGCTGTGGTGGGGGGGCATTCATGAGCGCTGTGGCTATCTACATGTCCACGGCTGGCGCATGCTCGTGGGAGCTTATGCCCTACGATGGTAAGCAGGCCAATAGCTGCGGTATCCTCTCGTCTACAGAGGCTAGGGCCGATGCCTACCGTAATCGCTGCGATTCGCGCAAGCTGGAAACGCCCGACCTCATGAATCCAGATTCCTACCGAATGGCCATTGCGAATGGAAAGCCCGTGGCCGTGGCAATCAATATCTCTGAGACCCTCCAGAGGGTTTGGTATAGCGGGCAAGATTACGCTGTAGATAGCAATCCCCGCGGCCGTGGGCATGCTGTGTGCGTAATCGGCTACGATGATAACGACGGCACTCCTAATGCTCCTGGAGGGCGAGGCCGGCTCATAGCGCAAAACTCTTGGGGCGAATCGGGCGGGCGTAATCACCAAGGGCTGCTCTACATATCATACGACCTGGTACGAAAGGGAATATTCAAAGAGGGCTACGTCCTATTCGATATCACCCCCGAGAAGCTAGCCCTAAGGCCAATGCCGACTTTTTTCAGCGGTACCATCACGGTGTCGGCCAACGGTGTATCGCCTACTGCTCCAGTCAACTGGATAGTAGAGGGACCTGCCACCTATGAACCTGGGCTCAATAGGCTCTCCATAGAGCTAATCCCTACCGGGGCAGGGCCTGTTACCCTTACGGTTAGCATCGATGGGGAAAGGCCGCTGGTCCGCACGTTGTGGGCTAAAGATCCCAGAGCTGGAGCATCCCAACCCGACCCCGAGGGTTCGAACTCGCGCCACGTGGCCCTCAAGACCAATGCGAATACCCAAGAGAGCACCGATCTCCAATGGCGGTTTGAGCCCAAGCCAGATGCCTTCCTGTATGCGCAAGGCGGCAACGTCAATTCTATCCTCTCGCCACCAAATTTCAGAATGGCTGGGCTTGTAAAAGCACCTCCTGAGCATGACGACCAACGGGGGATTTTCCCCACTTCGCCGTAATGCGCAATCATGCAATCTTTGCCTGTACTCTTCCCATACGCACGCTTACTCTGCAGCAAACCGGCCTTTTCAGGTATTTAATTCGATTATTCAGATGAAACGTTTCACACTTATCATCCCCTTTTTGCTGATATTGCTTCCCCTCATGGCTCAAGAAAATCCCGTATCTACTGAGGATTCTCAGTATGGGGGCTGCCTACCGACCCCCAAGGCTGAGTACGAGGTCATACCCAAAGTGGACTGGGCAGCTATAGGCTTAACCCCACGGGCTGCGCACCCCAGCAGGATGATTCTCAACCATCCCCCCATAGGCAACCAGGGGCGCGAGGGGTCCTGTACCGCATGGGCACTGGGCTACTGCGCAGTGGGCGTATTGGGCTACGAACGGCTCAAAGACGACTGAGAGCGGCAAGGTCGCTCGGCCTCCTTCGTCTTCAATGCCACCCAGGCAAACGGCGCCTACAGCTCGGCGTGCAGCGAAGGGGCTTACCTAGGGCGTGTGATGGGCTTCGTGCCCGAGAACGGAGTCTGCTCCCTAGAGCTAATGCCATACAACCAGGGAGATTGCGGTATTCGCCCTACAGACCAGGCCAAAGACGATGCTGCTCACTACCGGGTAAAATACGCAAAGATAGATGGTTCAAATCCCGAAGAATTCCGCAACGCCATAGCCTCGGGGCACCCTGTGGTTATCAGCATCCCGATGACACCAGAGTTCCGTAAAACCTGGCGTTTGGGCAGGGACTGGGTGGAGGATCCCGACAAGACCTCAAACTCTTGGCACGCCGTGTGCGTAATCGGCTACGATGACACTCGGGAATCGTATTCGCCAGGGGCAGATGATGATAGGTATAAGGGACGGCTGATAGTGCAGAACTCCTGGGGGCATCAAGGAGGATTTCCAGAAGGTGGTAAGCATAGCGGGATGTTCTACATGTCTTACCAGCTCCTGCGCGAGGACCTCATAGACGAGGCCTATATAATCTACGACCTTGTCCCTGAACAGGTATCCATAGGGAAAACGCCCCCAGCAATATGCAGTGCCACACAGGTTGCTGCTACAGGAATCGCGAGCGCTACCCCCGTAGAATGGTCTATAGAAGGCACCACCAGAATAACCGGTGGGCAAAAGAGCCATACCGTAACCATAGAGCCCACCAGCACAACTCCTGGATTGGCCACTCTTTACGTAACTACCTCAAGCGGGCAGAAGGCAAGCCGTAACATCTGGGTAGGCTCGCCTGTACTTGACTACACCGTGGAGGCTGTAGATCCCAAGACTCCGAATGTTCGGCACATGCGGCTTAACCAGGATTCTCTAACCCAAGGGCTGACCGAAATTCAATGGCAGCTCACTGGGCGCAACCCGCATGCACCCCTCAGCGACCTTAGCGATAGGGCGCTCGTCACCATCTCTGGGTCTGACACCCGTGTTTTCGTGAACATAAAGGCCAAGAACGGGTGCGGCGAACTGAGTAGAGATTTTGATGTGAATCCCTAAATTGCACGGTGGGCGGGTACTCGCTCCGCTCGGCACAGCCCCTACCAAGATCCAAAGAACAGGGGCAATGCGAGGAAACGATGCTATTCCCCGCCTTGGCCTCTGGTGCGCTAGAATCTGAAAATTTAAACCTCTCCAAAGCTCTCATCACTGACACGGCGCGCCGCATCGCTACGGCCTTCGGTAAATGACCTGTGATTGATTAGGCTTCTTTTAGTTACAAGTGAAAAAGAATCGCTACGATTAGTACGTATGCGAGACCTTTGTAGAAGTTACAGCTCTTTGAAACTTTGGACAAAAAAAACGCAGCCTTTCGGCTGCGTTGATCCCTGGCTACAGCAGGGTGAAGAGTCGGCTCTCTAGTCTAGATCCTGCATTTCAGCATGCGCAAGCATCTGCTCATACTCCTCTTCATCCATATCGTTAAAGTACAAAAGGGGATTTACGGGTTTATTTTTCACCAAGACCTCATAGTGAAGATGGGTACCTGTACTCCGCCCGGTGCTTCCCATGGCGCCTATCACCTGGCCCCGCTTTACCTTTTCACCCTCACGCACCAGTATACGGTTCATATGCGCATAGCGGGTCTTATAGCCAAATCCGTGATCTACTATCACCTGATTCCCATACCCGTTGAAGGAGTTGGTGGCCACTATCACGATACCGTCGCCCGTTGCGTGGATGGGGGTATCAGTCTTGCCCACAAAATCAACTCCCGTGTGCATACGCCCTTGGCCTGTAAAGGGATCTCTCCGCCCACCGAACAGCGATGAAATACGCACTAGCTCCTTTACAGACACAGGCTGCACCGCGGGTATTGCATGCAGCATCTGGTCCTTCTCAAAGGCAAGACGAGCCACCTCATCAAAGGATTTAGACTGCACGTAGGTGCGCCACTGCAGCTGATCGAGATTCTCCATGAGGTGCTTTATCTGCACCCCATCGGGCACATCGGCCAGTTCGGCGTAGCGATCCACACCTCCCACACCGCCGTGACGAACCGACTGGGGTATGGTATCAGCCTCGAATATAGATCGGTAAACCTGGTTATCTCGCCTCTCAATAATCCCGATCTGGCTTGAGGCACTCTGCACCAAATCTTGCAGCATCGCCACTTGCTGCAGCATCTCCTCCCTACTCCGCTTCAGGTTCTGGGTGCGCGGTGTATCAAAAACCAGCGAGTAGGCGAGCATCAGACCGAATCCCATCCCGATACTGAGGACGGTTTTCAGGGTAATGCGACCTACTCGCTGGAACCAGGAGGTTGATCGCTGCTCGTACTGCAGCGTCTCTGTATTGAATTGAAATCGCTTGGTTCCCATTCTTTTAGGTTATCGGCTGGCGACAGCCTCGGGGTGGTGTCCGCTCCGTTCCCTCCTGCCATTGCAACGATATTTTCGGCGCAAAGGTATAGAATATCTTTTATGATACCATAAACCCAAAAGGAAATTTAAACACAATACAGATTACCCCACCAGTGGTATTGCGCTATTATCGTACAGATTCACAGATATAAAAATAGGCTAGAGAGTACCTCCCCAGCCCCTTAGAATCCATCGAATGCGGTTTTTACTTAGCCTCTCCTAGCTTTACCGCCGAGCGGGATTCCCAGGATTCCCATCAGCGTTCCCACTGCATAGAGTGAATGCACCGTGAAAAAATGACACGAGAGCAACCACGGGTAGGCAAATCGGTGCTGAATGCTCATGCGAACTGTCTCGGCAACATTGGCCAGCAGGTAGAGCCCCACTAGCGTGAAAAGCGCAACTCTAGGCCAAAGGAAGAATATCGAGAGTACAGACAGCACCAATGCTACGCACAAGCAGGTGAAGGGCACCATATGGCGTAGAGCCACCGAGGATGGATTCGTCCGAAAGAGCTTGCCAATGGAGACCCCATTACCGAGCATCTGCCGATTGCTCGCCCCGATTGTCGGTCGGACGATATAGGTAGCCCGGATCTTCGGGTCGAACCAAACCCTATAGCCTGCATGGCGAATGCGGGCAAAGAACTCTGTGTCCTCGCTCCGACGTAGATCCTCTCGCATCCCCCCAATGGTCTGGAGTACATGGCGATGAAAAGCGCCGTAAGGAACTGTATCCGAATAGCCCTCATGCCCCCCCACGCGAAAAGAAGCTCCTCCTAGCGCAAAGCGAGACTGGTTGAGAAGCTGAACGGTACGCGATGCGGGGGTATACTCACTGCACTCAAAAAGCCAACGCCCACCAACAGCACCGAGTTTCGGTTTTTCCTTGAGATGCTTGACGCATCGCTCAATGTAATCGGGGGCGTAAATCGAATGGGCATCGAGCCGAATAAGGTAAGGGGCAGATGACCTAGCAACCCCTATATTGAAAGCTGCCGCCTGTATACGCCTAGCATTGTGCAGGATATGAATGTTCGGGTAGTGAACGGCGAACTCTCTTGCAATTGCCAGTGTGCGGTCTGCACTCCCCCCATCGATGATAAAGAGCTCTATCAACTGAAACGGGAAACACTGCTGCAATACGGAATCGAGGCATTGCGCAAGGTGAACCTCTTCATTGAGGGTGGGAATAATGATGGCGACTTCGGGCTGAAGCATAGAAAGGGGCGGTTCCTGCTACCGCTTGAACATTACACCTATAGTTCGGACGATGAGCTTAAGATCTGAGAGTAGACTCTGCTGGGCAATATACTCTTTCGCCAGCTTGATTTTCAGAGGGATCTGCACATTCACATAGTAACCCTCAGGATCCGCTTGCTGAGCCATTAGCTCTGCCTCATTGCGCATCTCGACGGACGCTGTATCGGTAATACCTGGGCGAACGGAAAGGACTTCACGCTGCTCTGGGGTGTACAGCGCCACATACTTAGGCACCTCTGGCCGCGGGCCAACAAGGCTCATATCGCCCACCAAGACGTTGAATAGCTGGGGCAACTCATCGAGTTTGGTCTTACGCAGCCAGAATCCCGAACGGGTAACCCTTGGGTCACGGTCTCCTAGAGTAAGCAGGCCTGCCCTATCAGCCCCCACACGCATCGAGCGGAACTTGAAGAGCTTGAACTCCCGCCCATCCTTTCCTACCCGTACTTGCCGGTAGAAAATGGGGCCTTTGGAGTCGCACTTCACCCACACCGCAATGCAGAGTATGAGGGGAGAAAGGAGCAAAAGGCCAAAGAAGCTCGCCAAGAAATCGAATGTGCGCTTAAGCATCGTTGCGCCCGTTACCCAACAACTTCCCCATAGGCTGCAATTACGGCCTCTGCCACAAAGGTTGCCATCTCATCAGTGAGCTGCGGATAGATGGGTAGCGAGATCTCCGAGGCATAATTGGCATAGGCCACAGGGTAATCCTCTATACGATAGCCAAGATCCCTGTATAGCGTAAGCAAGGGTAACGGCATGAAATGCACATTGACCGCCACCTCGCGCTGCGCTATACGATTGATGATTTCATCTCTTTGCGCCTCTGTAATCCCCTTAATCCTAAGCGCATAGAGATGGTAAGAGGTAAGCCTATCTCCCTGCCGTTCTGGAGGTACAATAGCCCATGGCTTATCGGTAAAATGGTGCGCATAGATGTCGAACACCCGCTTCCGTTCCTTCAGGAGCTTTGGGTATTCGCGGATCTGGGCTAGGCCAATGGCTGCATTCACGTCCGCCATATTGATCTTCATACCCAGGGCGGTAATATCATATCGCCATGCCCCCGCCTGGCTCTTGGAGAAGGCATCTTTAGTCTGGCAATTGAGCGACATCTGCCGGAGCTGTGTGTAGAGCGCAGCATTGTCAAAAGGGGCTGGCATATTGATGCAGATAGCTCCGCCCTCAGCTGTCGTTACATTCTTCACGGCATGGAGCGAGAAGATGGCGATATCGGTCTCAGCCCCCACATGCTCGCCATTACGGTAGTAAGCCCCTATCGAATGGGCCGCATCGCTAAGCACTAGAATTCTGCCCAACTTTTCCTGCACGGGCGAGGTAGGCTTGAACTGCTTCACGATAGAGGGTTCTTGTACCAGAGCCATGATCTCGGCATACTGGCATGGAAACCCTGCAATATCCACCGGGATTATCGCCTTCGTTCTAGGAGTGATTGCAGCCCTAAGAGCGGGTAGCGACATGTTGAAATCTTCACCCACATCCACCATTACGGGCTTAGCACCAGCCCACAGCACCGCCATACCTGTAGCAGCATAGGTGTAGGCCGGTATAATAACCTCGTCACCCGGCTGAAGGCCAAGCCAACGGAGCATCATTATAGCACCCGAAGTCCACGAATTCACCACTAGTACCGCGGAAGAATGGGTAAATTCTCGGATCTCTTCCTCAAGAGCCTTGCACTTGGGGCCAGTGGTTATCCACCCCGAGCGAAGTGTGTCCACAACCTCGTCTATAATGGCTTGGTCAATGTAGGGGGGCGAAAAGGGAACTTTCATAGTGATAAAATTCTAGGAACTGCACTGCTTAAAAATAGGGGGTTGAATTCCCAGCGCGAAATTAATCAATTCCACGGGATGAAAGGCCTTTATGCTCGTCCCGTCTTTAATCTGCTGCCGACAGCTAGTACCTGGTGCTGCTATAAGCACATCAGCTCCTGCAGCACGGACGGCAGGGAATAGCACCTCGTTACCAATAGCCATCGATAGCTCATAATTCCGTCTCTCATAACCGAAAGCACCAGCCATGCCGCAGCATCCCGAGGGGATAACCTCAACTCGATACCCAAAGAACTCTAGCACTCTCCTGGTGTTTTCTACTGAGGCTAATGCCTTCTGGTGGCAGTGCCCATGAAGGAGGACTTGACGACCTTTGAGGGGCGATACGGGGAGTTGCTCGTGGGTAATGCGCCCCCGTTGAATCTCTTGCAGCAAGAACTCATCGTAGAGAAGTGCATGCTCTGCGAGTACCCGAGCCTTCACCTGCCCATCACCGCGCAGAAGGCTAGGGTACTCTTCCCGAAAGGTTAGGATGGCCGACGGCTCAATGCCCACTAGCGGCGTGTGTTCACTCGCAAGTTTGCCGAATAGCTGAACATTACGACCTGCTAGTCGCCTTGCCCTGCGGATTAGGCCCTTAGAGATCTCTGTTCGCCCGCTGTCTGCATGCTTCGTAGTTAAAACGCTATAGCCCAGATAGGACAGCACATTGACAAAAGCTATACCCACCTCCACATCGAGAAAATTGGTGAATTCATCGATAAAAAGGTATAGTACCCGCTTCCCTTCTACGCTGGGAGGCGATGGGTGCTTACGCAACCAGTGGCGTAGAGTGTACTTGCCCAGGGTTGGAATTGACCTCTGGGGTGCAAAACCCATTGCATGCTTGATAAGCGTAGAGGTTGGCTTCCAAGTAGCAACAGTATTAAATGCCTGTGGCCAGAGAGCACCAAGCCGCTCTACATCGGCTATCCTTGCCACTAGGTAGGTGGTAAATGGAATCCCCTTTGCATCGTAGTGGTGCTGGAGATACTCGGCCTTATACTTGGCCATATCCACATTTGAGGGGCACTCTGTGCGGCATCCCTTGCAGACCAAGCACTGAGAGAGAAGGGAAAGCGTATCAGAATCGTTAAACCGTCCCTTTCCCTCCAAACGGTAGAATGCCTCGCGCATAGCGTTTGCTCTAGCCCGAGTGGTGAATCGTTCATCGCGGGTAACCCGAAAGGTAGGGCACATCACACCGCCAAACTGCGAGGAGCGGCGGCAATCACCCGCTCCATTGCACTGCTCTACGGCACGCAGCCAGCCCAGCTCACGGGAGAAATCGAAAATGGTGTCGACTATTGCTGGGATCTCCTGATAGCGTAATGCCTCGTCCATCGGGGGAGTACAGACGATCTTACCTGGGTTGAGAATTCCCTGCGGATCGAAAACCTTCTTCAACTCTACGAATTGCCGATAGACCTCTTGCCCAAGAAGTAATGGGATGAATTCCCCCCTTAGTCGCCCATCACCATGCTCTCCGCTGATAGAGCCTCGATACTTCTTCACCAAGAGGGCGGTGTCCCGAGCTACCTGGCGGAATTTCACCCTATCGGCAGGTGATTTCAAATTGAGAATCGGGCGAATATGGAGCTCGCCTACAGAGATATGGGCGTGGTAAACCGACTCTAACCCATAGCCGGCCAACATCTGCTTAACATCGGCAATGTAGGCCGCCAGTCGCTCGGGTAGCACTGCCGTATCCTCTATGAGCGACACGGGCTTCGCATCACCTGGAAGGGTAGAGAGCAGTCCCAATCCAGCCTTTCGGAGTGCCCATACCCTAGCAATATCTCGCCCCTCCACCACGGGGTAAGCATACCCTAAAGACTCGGCTTGTAACGCAGCAACCACTTCATCCGCACTAACTTTTAGAGCCTCTGAATCACCAGCAACCAGCTCAACCAGGAGTATAGCTGCCGGTTCTCCCACAAGGAAGAATCGGTTGGCCTGCTGAGTAGGATTGCCCTTGCTTAGCTCTAGTATGGTGCTATCCATAAGCTCTACTGCTACAGGGTGGTAGCGTAGCGCAATGAGGTTTGCCGCAAAGCTCTCCTCCAACGAACAGCAGTGCACACAGATCAAGGCCTTGCAGGGAAGTGGTTGCGGAACTAAACGTAGCTTGGCCGATAGCACTATGGCTAGAGTCCCCTCGCTCCCCGCCAGCAGATTGCAGAGGTTAATGGTTCGCGTTGCCTGCCAATTGAAGTAGAGCACATCGAGCGCATAGCCCGTATTGCGACGCTTGAGTCTAGGATCTGGAAAATGACCGTCAATGAGCTGTTGGGTCGTTGGATTCTGTAGGAATTGTAGAATATGGCGGTAGATCCGTCCCTCAAGGGTATCTAGCCTGCTCAACCTCATCGCTTCTGCTTCGTCCAGCTCTTTGAATGTGGCCCTACTCCCATCGGCCAGCAAGACCTCGGCCTCAAGCAGATGCTCCCGCGTAGTACCGTAGACTACAGAATGCGAACCGCAGGAGTTGTTGCCAATCATCCCTCCAATGCAGCAGCGATTTGAGGTGGAGGTCTCAGGGGCGAAGAAATGGCCCGACGGCTTAAGGAGAAGGTTCAACTCATCGAGTACTACACCAGGCTGTACACGCACCCACGGTTCGCCTGATGGCAAAATAGGCTCTGGCAACGCAGAGGAATGGGAATCCTCTTGCGTTGTCGGGGTTTTCATATCAGGCTGCGCAACCAGAGTATCGGAGCTCTCCATCACTCCCCGCATATACTTGGTTACATCGATAACCAGCCCACTCCCCACTACTTGCCCCGCCAGCGAAGTGCCTGCAGCCCTCGGGATAATGGGTATAGAGTACTTCCGAGCAAATGCCAGTGCCTCCGCCACATCGTGCGTATCCTTCGGGTATAGCACAGCCAACGGACGCTCGCTATAAGCCGAGGCATCGGTGGAGTACAGGGTACGGTAGAGGCTGGAGGTATGGAGTTCGCCATCAATCGCACAAGCCAGTTCCTCCCAGGGGAGCCGAATTCTACCTACCATGATTGCCGCCCCGTTACGCTACAGAAATCTGCCAAGATACCGCTACCTCGTCCATCCAAACGGATGCGGTACTAGCGGCTCTTTCGCCAACGGATGATAATCCCCCTTGAGTCCTATTGGTGTGGCGTGGCGGATTCCGTGCACAATCTCTATACAATTACGTACCTCATCGAGCCCGAAACCTTTGCCTGCCAGAATCTGTCGGTAGCTCTCATTGTGGAGCTCTGTGAACCCCTCGCTGAACTCGAACTCCTCTCCGTCGATATTGATGGTACGGTAGGTTCGCTTCTCTCCCTGCACAGCGTTGGCTGGTAGCAAATCGGCATTTATGGAGAGGAAATAGCGTACCCTCGCCCGCTCCAGCTCCAGATAGCCAGCACAGCGGTCATGGCTCATCACATGCACCACATTCTGCTTTATACCGCCGAACACCCAGGTAAGCATGTCGTAGAAATGGACACCTATGTTCGTGGCAATTCCCCCGCTCTTACGCTCATCGCCCTTCCAGCTGGTGTAGTACCAGTTGCCACGGCTCGTCATGTAGGTGAGATCCACATCGTATACCTTATCCTTCGGCCCACTGGCTATCTTCTCTCGGAGGTCGATGATTGACTTGTGCAGGCGTAGCTGGAAGATATTGTAGACCCTGTGGCCAGTTTCCCGTTCCACAGCCTGAAGCGCATCGATATTCCATGGATTCAGCACCAGCGGCTTCTCGCAAATCACATCCGCACCCAGCCGCATCCCATAGCGGCAGTGCGCATCGTGCAGGTAGTTCGGCGTGCAGACCGAGACCATATCTATCTGCCGATCTGTACCTTTAAGCCTCGTATTGAACCTATCAAAGAGTTCCTGCTCCACAAAGAAGGAGGCCTCCGGGAAGAAACTGTCCATAATGCCCACGCTATCAAAGCGATCATAGGCCGAGATCAGACGGTTACCCGTTTCCTTAATCGCTCTCAGGTGGCGCGGAGCAATGTAGCCCGCAACGCCGATAATGGCGAAATTCTTTGGCATAACTGATTTTCAAAAATAAACGGCATCTTAATAGGTGAAAAGATGGGAACATTAAGCCTCTCTCGACGGAGGTTCTCCTCTCAGAGCCCTAAGGTACTCGTCGGTGAGCACATCGTAGGTATTGTGGCTCAGCACATACTTCCGGCCATTCTCCCCGAGCTCTTTACGTTTTTCTGGCCCCATATCTATTAACCGCTGGATGGCATTACATACCGCCTCCACGTTGTCTGGCTCAGCGTAAATTCCACAATTGGCAATTTCCACAATGTTGTTGGCAGCATCTATCGCCTGAACAATTGGCTTAGCGGCCATCATATAATCAAAAAGCTTGTTAGGACTCATGCCGAATGTAGAGACCAATGGACTCCGCTTCATTCCTAAATAAACTATATCTATAATGCTTAAATAGTAAGGAATATCTTGCTTAGGCTGTTGTCCAAAGAAAAAAATGTTGAAATAATTTTCCCTTGCAATAATAGACTTTAAATGCTCCTCTTCCATCCCAGAACCGACCAAAACCAAAATCACATCATTCCGATTAAGCCTGCCAAAACCATGGATAAGAATATCTATATCATTTGCCAAATTCAAGGTCCCCACATACCCGATAACGACCTTCTCCTCCTTGTGTGCATTTCGGAGTATGTCGAGATGGGGATCTTGCACATGCTTTTTCAATCCCTCCTCCCCTAGATCTGTAATTTGCCAATCGGCTGCGACAACACCATTCGGAACAAAGTAGAAGGGTTTACTGCCCAGCCCATGCTCAATCATATGTTCGTGGGCAGCCGGTAAAAGAGAAACAACAGCATCCGCATGACGATAGGCATAATTTTCCGCCTTCTGCATCATTTGAATGAATGGATGCTTCGGCGAATAGTCTCCCAGCATAATTGGGGTCAATGGCCACAGATCCCGGACTTCGTATATTAGACGAGCCTTGGCTTTCTTCGCAATACGCACGCAACCATAGATGTCAAAGGTCTCTACACCTGCGCAAATCACCACATCGGGGCGGAATTCTCGTGCGAGTTCCCCTGCGTAAAGCCAAAGGAGGAGCCTATAGGTAAGCATATGAATCACTCGCCCCACACCATTCCCGCTGTACCGAGGTGTCTTGAGCCAACGATACTCAATGCCCTCTACACGCTCGCGTGTGTAGAGGCCGTGGGTTTCAGGATTAATCCGACGTACATGGGAATAGGAAGCCCCCACAATCATCACCTCATGCCCCCTAGCGATGAAAGCCTCGGCAAACTGATAGATACGGTGCGACATTCCGTACCTCCGCGACCCCGCATGATCATTCTCGAAAAGAATTCGCATCTATTGCTTTATTAGTTCTCCCCACGATTACCAGATTCCCGCAAGATTTTCTCGTATATAGACACCATCCTCCCCACATTCTCCTTCCAATCATACAGCTCCTCTGCGCGCCTTCGGCCAGCCCGCCCCATTCGTTCCCGCTCCTCGGGATGGTCGAGGAAGTATTGGATTGCCTCCGCGGTCTTCTCCACATCTCGTTTGGGGACTATCAGACCCGTTTCGCCATTCACCACCGTCTCGGTGAATCCATCCGCATCTGAGGTCACCACAGGGCATTCGCAAGCCCCAGCCTCCACAGCCACAACCCCGAAGCTCTCCGAATCCTCCACCGAGGGGAATGCCGATACCAGGAAACGAGAGTAAAGCTCGGGGAGTTTCGCATTGTCAATAAATCCCGCAAATTCAACTCGATCCCCCACACCGAGTTCCTGGGCTAGCTGCTCCAAATCCCCTCGCTGCCAACCGGTTCCCGCAATATAGAGGCGCAGGGGACGAGCTGGATTCCGCTCCACGCAGAGGGCAAAGGCCCTTATCAGCACATCTATCCCATACTTCGGGCGTAGCGTCTTTACTGTGCCTATAAGATTCGGATCGTACTCCACCCCTGGAACTCGGGAGAATCGCTGCAGATCTACCCCAAACGGGGTGATGGCGAAATGCTTATCGGTATACCTAGCGGCTTCCCTCGCCATCACGTGGCTAGTCGATAGCAGATAGTCGGCCCTGCGAAATACAAAACGTATGACCTGCTTAGCCAGCCAATTAGTCCGTGGGAATTCATACACATCTGCCCCCCAAACCGATACGACATAGGGGTGGAAACCCGCCAAAGCACCCAAAAGCCCGTAGCTAGACGCATAGTGGGCATGCACGATGTCGGGCTTAAAGGTTTTGATGGCTTGCCAAATCTTTACAACCGCACATAGATACCTTGCCTTGCACCAGAGTCTAGCACTACCCTGTACATCCAACCCCGCGCTAAACACAGAAACTTTTCGTCCATCAAACCAATCAGTTCTTGCAATACGCAGTGTGAAAAGGAGTACTTCAACCCCACTTTTAGCTAAGGATTCACACCAACGCTGGGTGTGGATAGAATTGCCCTCAGACAGTACTAACACTTTCATAACCACCCAAAACTAAAAGCTGGTTCTCCGTAAAATCCCTCTACAGACTTTGCCATTTTATGACCTGTGCGCTATTACCCCCCTCATCAGATTACGGAAAATCTGGCGCTGCCATAACCCCTCCCGAACTATTCACCACAAACCGATGCGTTGGGGGAATAAACGTGCTATCCGCAAAGCTTTTCGAAAGCTGCTGCCCACTGTAATGAATCCCGGCCAACTGGAGAATTGTGTGAAACGTTGCCGTTGTCATTACGGGCATAGTACTATGCAAAAACACTTGTTCGATCCAGTCTGGATGTAGCGTCCGATATGCCGAAGAGAACCAAATAAAATAAGGTACATGTACCTCATAGTGCGAAGGGATCGCACTACCATGTAGCAGCTGAGGATGCTTCTCATCATCGTACAAATTCTCTCCATGATCGGCCGCATACACCACAAAAGCAGGTAAACCAGTGGCCTCAACCAATCCTATTATGGAGTCTAAAAATCTATCTGTATAGCAAATTGTATTATCAAAAGAATTCACAAGGGCATCTCGATCTGTCGGAGTAGGATAAGTGGGATTTGAACGCGATAGCTCTGGTAAATAGCACGCATCCGCCGCTGCATACCTATCTGGATAGTAAAAATGTCCCCCGTATGTATGCAAAACCAAAAATGTATTGCGCCGAACCGTATCCAATAGGGAGTCTACCAATGGATATAGACATTCATCACGCACAACGGGATTGGGGAAAATCGGACTTAGATAAATCACCGTATCGCACCCATTAAGTGCCACCTTAGACCATGGAGCATCATCGGGGGACTGCACCGTTAACCAGATTGACGAGAAACCCGCATCGCGCATCACCTCGGTCAAATAAGGTCTCCGCTGCCAGCAATTTTGATCCTCTGGTGTCGATTCGGAGAGCAACATCGGAACCGCACGAATCGTTGCATTTGCACCCGAGTAAGCGTTAGGAAAAAAGCAAAGACCTTCACGTTTCGATAGTTTAGGATTATTCTGTCGCGCATAACCCGACAAAAACCAATTGCACGCCCGTGAAGTCTCCCCTACAACCAACACAGATAGTAATGCCCCATCCCCTACACTCTCGCAATGCACTCCGTTCAGATGCGGGTTTCCGCGTGCCTTAAGAATCCTGTGCATATCCATATTAAACTTAACGTAAAGGGCAGAAAAAAATCCCACGTCAAACGGGAAAAGAGCAAGTGGCAAATCTCGTAATTCCAGGAGGTAGTTTCGCGAATTATTCCGATCCCAATTCCAAACATTTTTCTCAAGATGCGGATTAGCCAGAAAGGGTAAACACAATCCAAGACCCAAAGTAAGAATTAAGATCAGAATGCGAACTCTAAATTTTAAATGAAAAAGATATCGATTTCGTACAAAACGAAACAGTAAAATAAAATAGGCAAGAACAACTAACACATATAGAATAGATGGAATAATGTATGCACGAAGCTGCCCTAACGCCTCTCCCGCTGTTGTTGCAAAAATAGAACATAGTACATTGTAATTGAGAGGCTCCTTTATAGAAAGTAGAGATGAGAGCTCCAACGGATAAATAAGTAGAGATAAACCAATAATGCAAAGCCAAGTCCGTAATCGTATGAAAAATAACGGTACTAACACCACAATTATCCCCACCGTGACCCTAGCAACCGTACGCCCAAAAAAAACATCTGTCTCGCTGCTTACCAATGCGTTAAAAATTACACAAAAACAAATCAGTATTGTTAATATAAACGCAACAATCCCGCTCCTATACTCTCCCATCCCTTCGAATCTCACGACAAGTCGCTGTAGAAAAATCTTCATCTTCACTTTCAATCTATCCATAAATTGCACCATAGAGATCCCTCGACATCCGTTGAATAATTACAGACTAGGTGAAATCTTTCGTTGATAACTTTGCCCAAGTGAATCCCCATCCATTTCCTGCGAATCTGCCTTCCACTCAGCATAAGTACGATTCACAATCAACCATATAGCTACACCATGAGCAAAGCTATTTTGAAACCACTCTAGGGTGAAATTCTGATGAATGATAAAAACCAGAAGGAATATATTGGAATTGATTCCCTCCTTCTGCTTCGCATTATTACGCAGGAAAACAATAAACAGGAGATATAGAAAAAGCAAAAGCCCGACAATCCCTGTCTGCCCAAGAAGCTGCACATAAACATTATGTGCTGACAAGTGCGCCCCATTCCCTAACATTGTAATATCAGCCCCAAGCCCCCTCCCCATCAAAGGGCTATTGTAAACCATTTTTAATGTAGATGCCCACAGAGCCCCCCGACCAGAATCCAAACTTTTGTCGAAAATACGCCCGCTTATTTCTCGCAAGAGGTCTGCCAAACCATTTTCATGCTGTAAAGCAATGGATACAAGTAAAATCACAATAGAAAAAGCGATGGAAAGCGTTGCAAAAAAGAACCAAACTGGTACTTTTCCCCTCCTCCGACCGTACCACCACCACCATATCAAAAGAATGATTGATAGAAAAGCGGAAAGCATATCATTCCGAGCCTGGGATACGACCAACCCTACAACAGCAATGGCAAAATATACAATACTCCTCCAATCTCTCGATAGCTGGAACACGGATAGCATCAGAAAGAGAGAGAGAGTACCCACCGAATTTCGGTTCAATAGCTCTACACCGAAAAATAATGGAATTGTGACCAATAAGACAAGGAGCAGCATGCAATTTCTAAAGTAGTATCGCATCTGTTGCGTGAGTCCCTGCTGAAGTAGAACCATAAATACAAAGGCCTGCGCAATAGGGCTTCCCGCCTCACTCCATGGTGCACCAAGCACAATAGTATGTACCACATAAAACAGGGGAATTCCTATAAAAATCACATGCGGTAACCGAATCTTTCCTCCTCCCTTTAAAATAGGCTCTAAAAACAACCATATACTGCATAATACCATCAGGACGTTGGCCACCATCCCGACAGTCCGACACCAAGGATTGTAAAAACTCGCTAAAAAGGCGAATGGTAGTAAAAAAAGGAATAGCCACATAAGCATCTCCTAGCAAGAACCCTCTAAACCAAAATCATTCTACACTCCAAAAGGCTCGTAGCTCTACAGCAGTAAAAGCACTCTCACCGCTTTCGCATCATTTTGAGCAGATACCCCCCCTCTACCACCCACACCCCAGCCCCTATCACCGCGAAGATCAGCACCGCCTCCCTCGCCCCAAGTAGCCACACACCGCACAGGGCCATTGCGGCTACCCGCAGCACCGTCTGCACCATATTGAACACCCAACCAGCCAGCTGCTTATTCCGTGAAAGGAAGAGCACGCTGAACGGTGTGAAAACCAGCAGCGGATAGGTCCATACGGATAGCACCTGTGCATATTCACCCGCTGTTGCCCAATCAGATCCTAGAAATATCGAAAAGATCCACCGTCCGAAGAAGAAGATCGCTATGTGGAATAGCCCTCCCACCACCAGGAGCGTCCAGAATATACGTAGCGAAAAACGACGCAGTTCTGCCGCGCTCATAGTGCTACTATTCCGGTAGAGCACCTGCCCCACAGAGGCTCCTATCACCGAGATCGGCATGTACAGCAAATTGGTACTCATGGTAAAGTAGCCTGTGGCCTCGTTACTGTAGTAGGCGGCAAAAATCACCACAGGGATATTTGTCCCCAAAAGGCTAGCCAAGGTTCCCGGCACGTCGTAGAGTGGGAAACGGTAGTGCTTCGCTGCCACTAACTGCACCACCTTCACTATACCCTGCCGTCCCAACTGAAAGGCTCTTAATGGGAAAAAACATAAATAGTAGCCTAGTTGGACGAAAAGTGAGGAAAGAGCCCCCAGTATCAGCCCAGACCGTATCGCTCCCAATGCTCCCAATCCTACGCGAAAACCAGACTGCGAGAAATTCCTCAAAACCCCTGCAACGGCAATCTTCGTATAACGTTCCTGAAAATTGGAAAAATTTATATAAACTTGAATTACCGCGCTAAAGAGTATATGGAAAGGAAGCAGCCAGACCAGCCACCCCATGCTAGCTGTAGTCTGCCATCCAGCAAGTACCGAGATACCCGCTACTCCGAGTAGCAGCAGTGTAAATGCTAATGAAACCACAAGCGAAAGAATGGCAAGCCCTTTAGCTTCAAACGGATATTTTGCCTTTACTATTGCCACATCGTACCGCCCGCAGGCTATTGGGTAAAGTACGCCAAGGCAGGCACCGTACACCCCCCAAACCCCAAAATCCTCCGGCGTATAGATACGCGATAGCACGGGGGATATAAGTACAGGGATCGCCTGCGCAACCAATGTACCCATCCCCAGAATCCCTATGTTGCGGAGATTCTTGGACCCAACCAATCTCCTCCACAGAGTAGCCACGTTTCCCCCCTATTGCCTACTAATACGCACGTACCCCCTACAGGCTCCAGTACGCCATATTCCACCCCCTATCCCTATACAGCCCCTTTACGTCCACCAGCAGGGGTTTACCATCCATCAGCTCCCGAAAATACTCCTCCCCCAGATTCTTATACTCCTTGTGACTCACGGCAAGCACCACCGCACCGTAACCCTTGCCGGGCTTCTCGGTTAGCTCTAGGCCGTACTCACGCCTCACGTCGGCTGGGGTCGCATGAGGATCCACCACATCCACCTTTATCCCGTAATCCTGCAGCTCGCGGATGATATCCACCACCTTGCTATTGCGCACATCGGCCACATCCTCCTTGAAGGTGATACCCAGCACCAGCACCCTCGCCCCCAGCACCGCCTTGCCGAGCGAAATGAGCCGCTTCACCACCTTCTTGCCAATGTAGCCCCCCATCGAGTCGTTTATCGCCCTGCCGGCCGATATCAGCTGAGGGTGGTACTTCAGCTGGCTCGCCTTGTGCACCAGGTAGTAGGGATCTACCCCTATGCAGTGCCCACCCACCAGCCCGGGCATGAACTTGAGGAAATTCCACTTCGTGCCCGCAGCCTCTATCACATCGTAGGTATTGATGCCGATACGCGAGAAGATGATAGAAAGCTCGTTCATCAGGGCGATATTCACATCCCGCTGGGTATTCTCTATGATTTTCCCAGCCTCGGCCACCTTGATATTGGGGGCTCGGTGCACCCCCGCCTCCACCACTAGGCTGTAGACCTTGGCTATGGTGTCGAGAGCCTCCGCATCGCACCCGCTCACGATCTTCATGGTATTGGTGAGGGTGTGGGTAGCATCGCCCGGGTTGATCCGCTCTGGGCTATAGCCGAGCTTGAAATCGACTCCGCACTTCAACCCCGAGATCCGCTCCAGTATCGGCAGGCAATCCTCCTCTGTGCACCCGGGGTACACTGTCGATTCGTAGCAGACGTAGTCGCCCTTCTTCAGCGCCTTTGCCACCGACTCCGTGGCCTTCAGCAGCGGCGTAAGGTCGGGGTTGTTGTACTCATCAATAGGGGTCGGCACCGCCACTATGAAGAATGAGGCCCTGCGCAGCTCCTCAATGCTAGAGGTAAAGGTGATGTCGCACCCCTCAAAAGCCTCCTTGGAGAGCTCTTGGCTCGGGTCATCGCCCCGCCGCATCCTCTCTAGCCGCGCCTCATTGATGTCAAATCCCACCACCCTCAGCCGGCGAGCAAAGGCTAGTGCTATCGGCAGCCCCACATACCCCAGCCCGACCAACGCCAGACTTTTCTGCTTGGCTACTAGAGCCTCATACATCTCCATAGATTCGCTTAATTATATCCTTTCGCCCGATGGGAAAAATACCCAGAGATTGCAGTTGCGCTGCATAAATTCACCCGAGGCCTTGGTGCTCGCCAGCCTTCCTTAAGCTGGATATTTGCAAAGAAAAGTTACCGAGATCCCGGTAGTTGGCGCACCCAGCCTATCGCACCACCTCACTTCCCAAGGTACTCCACCCTCCCGTCCACAAGCCTGTACCGCTCCCCGTTCTCTGGGCAAGTAGCCTCGCCCTTTTCATCAAAATTCAAACGTCCTCCCGCACGGCTCATCCAGCCGATTTGCCTAGCTGGATTCCCCACCATCAGCGCGTAGGGAATTACGCTCTTCGTTACTGCAGCTCCTGCGCCTATAAAGGCATACTCTCCGATCTCTATACCACAAAGAATGACCGCATTAGCCCCAATCGAAACCCCCTTACCAACATAGGTGCGAAGATACTGCCCCCGCCGGTTCACCTCGCTGCGCGGATTCACCACATTCGTGAACCCAACCAGCGGGCCTACGAACACATCGTCGGCAAGCTCAAGTCCTGTCCCTGTAGAGATATGGTTCTGCAACTTGCAGTTCTTCCCCAAAATCACACCCGGTCCAATCACCACATTTTGCCCTATACTGCACTTCTCGCCAAGCACCGCTCCCTCCATTATATGGCTAAAACACCATATCTTCGTACCAGCTCCAATTTTAGCACCCTCTTCCACTATTGCCGTCGGGTGGGTAAAATAGTCCTTTTCCATTGCCGTTATTGTGATTTCGCACCTGTTTGGTTGAACCATTATCTACGCAAAGAATCCCTTTATCGCCTCCACCACCCTATCCTGCTCCTCTGGCCTAATCTCAGTATCTATCGGCAGCGAGAGTACTGAATCGGACAGCCGTTGGGCCACCTCTAGGCTCCCCACTGCCCGTGTAATGGGCTTGAAAGCCTCCTGCGCCTGCAGCGGCAGCGGGTAGTAGATCATCGCAGGGATTCCCTGCGTCTCTAGATAGGCCTTCAGGGCATCGCGCCTGCCGTTTAGCACCTTGAGCGTGTACTGGTGGTAGACGTGTGTGGAGAAGGGCGACTCAACCGGGGGCTCTATCCCGCGTATCCCCTTAAGGTGCTGGGTGTAGTACTGCGCCGCAGCGTACCGAGCCTGGCAGAACTCGTCCAAATGCCGTAGCTTCACCCGCAGTATGGCTGCCTGTAGGGTGTCGAGCCGACTATTGCAGCCTAGCACCTTGTGGTAGTACTTCACCTCCTGCCCGTGGTTGGCCACCGTGGCTAACCGCTCAGCCAGCGCGTCATCGTTGGCGAACATAGCCCCGCCGTCGCCGTAGCACCCGAGGTTCTTGGAGGGGAAGAATGAGGTGCAGCCCACATCGCCCATGGCCCCGGTGTGTACCCTACGCCCATCGGGAAAGGTGTAGAAGGCGCCTATCGACTGCGCATTATCCTCTATCACAGCAAGATTATGTTGTCTGGCAAAATCGAGAATCGGCGCCATATCGCAGCTCTGCCCGAAGAGATGCACAGGGATTATCGCCTTGGTTCTCGGGCTAATGGCCGCCTCTAGCACCTCCGCAGTCATATTGAAGGTCGCCCAGTCCACATCCACCATCACGGGCACTAGCCCCAGCAATCCGATAACCTCGGCACTGGCCACGTAGGTAAAGGCGGGCACTATCACCTCATCGCCTGCCTTAAGCCCCAGCGCCATGAGGGCTATCTGCAGCGCATCGGTGCCATTGGCGCACGGTACCGCATGCGTGCTGCCGTTGTAGGCCGCCAACTCAGAGGCAAACGCCTTAACATCAACCCCGTTGATGAAGTCTGTAGCCTCCAGCACCCGGGCTATTGCAGCGTCGATATCGGGCTTTAGCCGGCGGTACTGCCCCTGCAAATCGACCATTCTCATTGGTAATCCCCTTTACGCAATTGTTAGCCGCGAAGATAGCACAATTCTACGGAATGGCACTACGGCCAAACTGCCCACCCTTTCCCCGCAGGGTGTCCACTCCCCAGACATATAGTTATCACGCTGAAATACAGGAAAATCAAAAATCCTATCATCTGCCAATTTAGGCGGATTATGAAAAGGGCAACGCGCTGATAATAGATACCGCAGCCTGGGACAGAGGAGCGGGCGATAAGAGGAGAGGCACGCCTAATCGTGATGCGACACGCCTAAACGCAACACGGCACGCCTAATCGCGACGCGGCACGCCACGTCGCTACAAACGCCGTATACGCCACTGGCGACCGTCCTGGGATCTGGGCGCAGGCTGGGGAATCCCCCAATTCCACGCCGCGAAGGTAGCGCGCCAAGTCCCCCTGGGATGGGGAATAGCCCGGCGGCCTGTATCCACGCGGTGTGCGGGGCCCTTAATCGCGACGCGGCGCGCCTAAACACGACGCAGTGCAGCGCATCGCGATTATGTGTAACGACGCGGCACGCCGCATCGCTACCTCCTCCGAGGAACGGGAGAATCGGATTTAAACCACCGCATTCTAGAAGGGGAACTGCGGGCAAACGCCCCATATGGGTTCAATCTTTATAGGGATCTCCTAGTAAATCGTTTCGAATCATGCAATTCCATCTCTCGAAGACGGTAGCGACGCGGCGTGATAAAAAATCGCCTTTCTACCAACTGGCGAGATTTGCAATTGCGTTCTCGGTAGGGGAGACGCCGAGCGCAGCGAGTGCCCTCCCTGCCCCGAGCCCGACCATCCACAGGTCTTTGTAGCGACGTGGCGTGCCGCGTCGCTACCTCCTCCGAGGAACGGGAGAATCGGATTTAAACCGCCGCATTCTAGAAGGGGAACTGCTGCAAACGCCCCATATGGGTTCAATCTTTATAGGGATCTCCTGGTAAATCGTTTCGAATCATGCAATTCCATCTCTTGAAGACGGTAGCGACGCACCGCATCGTGATAAAAAATCGCCTTTCTACCAACTGGCGAGATTTGCAATTGCGCTCTCGGTAGGGGAGGCGCCAAGCGCAGCGAGTGCCCTCCCTGCCCCGAGCCCGATCACCCACAGGCAGCCCTGCGAGTCTTTGTAGCGACGTGGCGCACCGCGTCGCGATTAAGGGACCACAAACCGCCCCACCCACGCACTATCCACGCCCTCCCATCCGTCCGTAGGGGCAGGCCGAAAGTTGCCTGCCCAATCCTATCCTCCTTGCCTGCCAGTCCTATCCCTTCGCCTGCCCAATCCCATCCCCCTGCAGGCCTACTCCT
>LIIK01000076.1 GCA_001421095.1 Candidatus [Bacteroides] periocalifornicus
TCATCAAAATTTGATGACGCAGAAAACTATTCGGAAATATTCCGCTGAAAAATAAGAAGTTAGTCGGTCGTAGGCATTGGATGGGTAACGAAGTAGAAACGAGCGAAACGCTTGGGATTGCTAGAATCTGCACAAACAAAGGGCGCTTGTCATTTGACGGCGCAATGTTACTATGACTATTTGAATTACAGGCGTTTTTGATGCGATTCTCTCTATTTGGCTTTCGGCTTAGGGCAGGTCGGGATGAACGACCAAATGAGCGTTAAAGCTCACATCCCCGCCCCCGCTTCTTCTTTTTCCTGGTTTGGTTTCTTAAGCGTCGCTGCTATACGATCTCAGCGTAGTCTGTGCCGTGGGTCTGTAGGATTGTGACTTCGCTAACCTCTGAAAGGAGGCTTCCCACAGTGTCTAAAGCGGAGCTTGCGACTTGTGCGATAGATGTACTGTCGTTCGTAGTTCTCGTGGAGGAACATGGAATGACCCGACAGGTCTTTCCCGCGGTGCTTGTCGAGTAGGGCGTAGCAGATATTCCGAACCTGCTGCTTTGTCCGCTCTCTTTCAGGATCGGCTTGGGCTTTCCGATGTGGTCGCGCGATGGTGACTTCTTTGGCGATGGTCAGCCCGTACTTGAGACTGAGTTCTTCGGCCACTCTCGCGGCTCTATTGCCGACGAAAGTGGTGTCATAGACCTGCCCACCGAGGCTGATCCGATTGGCGATGATGTGGATATGCTTGTTGTCGGTGTTTTCTGTGGTGCTTATTCTATGGTTGGGGGCGATGAGAACGGATGTGATTACGGCCCTCTCTCTCGGCCTCCCAAGGCCGGGGGAGCAAGCGCAGTTTGTGGGAAC
>LIIK01000065.1 GCA_001421095.1 Candidatus [Bacteroides] periocalifornicus
CACCGCCCGTAAATCTACATCCCTCGTTACAGCTCCGCGCGATGGTGCCACTGTTACCCTGCGTAATGTGTCCACGGGGGCTGCTCGCAGTGCATCGGGAAAATCTGCAAGGCTCGGCGTAGAGACCCCATTGCTGCTAGTGGTGTCGCCCCGCAAGTATGTGGGGAATCTCAAGCCGTTGGTTGAGTGGAAAAGGCAGAGGGGGTTGCGCGTAGAGCTTTGCGTGTATGGGGAGCAGAATTCTGGGGTAATGGTGAATGATACCGTCTCGCTTACGCGCTATATAGGGGACCGGTACCAGGCTAACGTGGGATTGAAGTACGTGCTGCTGGTGGGGAATCGGTACGATGTGCGCCCACTTCTCCGTAAGGGGCGAGGTACTGGACTTTCTGACAGCGATATAGCCTATGGTCAGCTGCGAGGGCAAGATTCCTATAGCGAGGTGTATGTAGGGCGATTTTCGGTGTCAACACCAGCTGAACTAGACGTAATGGTTCGGCGAACTATAGCCTATGAACGAGATGTTAAGGTAGGTGATACATGGCTGTCTAACGGGCTTACCATATCGAGTGCCCGTGAAGAGGGCATAGGCGATGACGAGCAGACCGACCCAGAGCACGCTTTGCTTATGCGAAGCCACATGCTATCAGGAGGCTATGCAAAGGTAGACACGCTCTTTGATGCGGAGGGGAGGATGGTTTCTGCTGATATGGTGCGCGATATCCTGAACAGGGGAGTGGGCGTGGTTACCTACACAGGGCACGGGGGCTACCAGGATTGGATAACCTCTCGGTTTTCGGTGGCCGATGTTTCACAGCTCACCAATACGCGAGCTTGGCCATTTATATTCGATGTAGCGTGCGATAATGGTCGTATGCAGCAGACGCCGGGGCCCTGCCTGGCCGAGGCATTAACGAGAGCCTCCCTCCAGGGACGTCCGACGGGCGTATTGGCCATAAATGCGTGTAGCGATTTACAGGATTGGGCATCGCCAATGGCCGCGCAAGATGCGATGGTGGATTACATTTCTGGGCATCGATCCACGGTGGGTATTACAGAAAACGGGCAACTAACGTATGGCGCTGTGACCGCCAATGCTGTGGGAGTAATGCTCGATAAGTACAGCGATATGGTGGCGCGTAACACGGCAGATACGTGGAATCTTTTCGGAGATCCCACGGTTTTCCTGCGTACCCAGGCTCCTCGAACAATGAGCATTCATCATCCGGATACAATCCATGTGGGGGCGAGCGAATTCCTGTTGCAGTGTGATGTAGAGGGAGCTTTAGCGGTACTCACAGTGCGCAATGCCACGGATGAGGCCCGTTACTATTTGGGCAGAGTGGTGGGGGGAGTGGCGCAACTGCAGGGGCTTAGGGTCACTAGTGGCGATTCTGCTGTGCTTACGGTGACCGCCCAAAACCGGCAGACAGTGGTAGAAAGGGTGGAGGTAGCAGATACATCTAGCTATCTGTTCACCTTTAAGAATATGGAATTGAAGGGTAAGGAGGGCGGAATCCTGCTGCAGTGCACTCCGGGCGATGAGGCTACGATGTATGCCGATCTTTGCTATAGGGGCAATGTGGCAAGCAGTGAATCTTTGAGCCTTTCGTGCAGACTAGAACCGGCATCGTTGGGTAGCGTAACCCTGAACCAGCAGACGTTGCCAGTGTTTCCACCCAATAAGTGCCGCGAGCACCTTAGGTTGGCAACGCTTAAGATTAGCGATACGGCTAAGGATGGGGCAAAGGGCGTGGTGAAAATTGCCATACGGGAGAACGGGCGATTAGTGGGTTTTTACAGCCGCCCAATCTCAGTGGTGCGCCCAGAACTCTGCATAGATAGCGTAGCCATAGTGGCGGACGGGAATGGTGACGGGCGAGTGGATGCAGGTGAGACATTGACATTGAGGGTGTGGGTGCGAAATGCGGGCCAGGTAGTTCTCCCGGGCTATAGGCTTCTATTCAGCATCGCAGGGCTTGAGGGCTACCAACCCTTGGAGAAAAGCTACCCAGAGCTCGGGGTTGGAAACCCAGCAGAACACAGTGTAGAGCTGAAATTCCCGAGCGCCCTCCCAGCGGTGAATTCACTGGTACTTTCAGTTCAAGGAGAGGCCGATGGTGGCACACGGGCCGAGATGCGCATCCCCATCCCACTGTCTCAACCATACCAGAGAGGCAGCGCCTTTTTTACGGGCTACCCCTTTGGCAGTGGACAGGAAGGAGTGCAAGTAACCCGCTTTATCGTGCCCAGCGAGCTTTTAGGCAGTGATACTGTGATTACGGCAGTGCAGATCCCGCTATGGCTAATGGCCGATTCTATAGGGGTGCTAGGCGACCTTTTCGTTTCGGCAAGTGCAACATCTAGCAGCTCTTTGGAAGGGGTTCAATCATTTGAACCACAATCTGCCATGCCTAGGGTTGATAAACCTGCGAGAGTGTCATATGATGACAGTAAGCAGATAGCCACGATTCCCATAGACATTACCAAGCGCCGAGTAGGTGAGAATCTGCTGGTTACCATCTACAGCAATGTGAAGGCTGGCGGCTATGCGTATGGAGTGAAGGCCGCCAGAAGGCAGAGTGGGCAGGTGGAGATATGGCAATCTACTGATAGGAAAGAGTATTCACTGACCAACTGCCTAGTTGCTCCGAAACTAACGACCGTGGCAGCCCAGCTGGCCGATGTAGAACTCACCATCGGAGGTAAAGGGAGGCGCGCGCTGCAGAATTTGAAGCTGGAGATTGACGGGCGTCCCTACCCTGTTACGGATGGCAAGGTTAGGCTCCAGCTATTGGAGGGTGACTATACCGTGATGATAACCACGGAGAATTGCAAGAATATTTTTGAAACGCTTTCGGTACGGGGAGCAAGCGTTAAGCGGGAGTACCAGCTTTCGCCAATAGATGATATCCAAATCATAATAGAGGTGGCTACGCGCACGGGGGAGATGCTGCAGGGGGCGCGCGTAACGCTTAATGGGGAGACAAAGCTGGTGGATGCATCAGGTAAAACAGCGTTTGAAGGTTCGCCAGGGGTCTATCCTCTTCAGATAGATGCCGAGGGTTACCAGTCGGCCCACCTGCAGATAGTGGTGCAGAAGGAGGCGTTTAAGGCAAAGTACAATCTGGTACCGCGCTTCCAGAATGCGCTAGATGCTGTAGAGAACGGTCCTCGTGTGGAGATAGCCCCCAACCCGGTGCGCAGCCAGCTTACCGTGACGGTCCCCTTCCCCATGCGGGGAGTGGCGATCTACTCTGGGGTGGGTATAGAGTGCTGCCGGGTGGTGGCGCAGGGACGCGAGACGGTACTGGATGTAAGCGCGCTTTCGCCAGGGCTCTACCTTGTAGAGGTGCTGGGAGAGGCGGGGGAGCGGGCGCAGGCTAGATTCGTGAAGCAGTAGTTTTTCCATATGGGGTGCTAGCCGTAGGGCTTGCGCGGTCGTGGGTTGTAGGCAGGAGGTCTACAGCCCACGATTTTTTTTGTAATTTTGCTGCAAACTAATACCTACATGTATGAGATTCGTTAGAGCAACGCTTTTCGCGATCCTGCTAGGTGTGGCCGTTGGCGCTTCGGCCCAGTCGCTTGAGGGTACTTGGCAGGGAGTACTCAATGTGGGCGGTCAGCAGCTGAAGCTGGTGCTGCATCTGTCCAAGGATAAGGCCACGCTGGATAGCCCCGACCAGGGTGCATTTGATATCCCCGCCAAGCCAGACCTGCTCACCGCCGATAGCGTGAGCGTATCGGTACCCGCCATAGGGGCCTCATATAGCGGGCATTTGGCTGGCGAGACCCTGGAGGGGGTGTTCAAGCAGCAGGGCTACACCTTCCCGCTCACATTGAAACGCGTGGCAGTGGCTTACAACCGCCCGCAGACACCTAAAGGCCCATTTGAGTACAGGGCGGAGGAGGTTACCTTCACCAACCCTACAGCCCATGCGGAGCTGAGCGGTACGTTAATCTACCCGAAAGATTTCAAGCAGGGGGTTACCCCTGTGGCGATCATGGTAACGGGCAGTGGGCTGCAGAATAGGGACGAGGAGATAGCCTACCACAAGCCCTTCCTAGTGATAGCAGACTACCTTGCGAAGCGCGGGGTAGCCACGCTACGGTATGATGACCGCTCGTTTGGGAAATCGACCGGTGATGCCACCAGCATCACCACCCAGGAATTCATGGAGGATGCACGTGCAGGCGTGGACTACCTCAGAGGGCTGAAGCAGTTCGGTAAGATCGGAATTCTGGGGCATAGCGAGGGGGGTGTGGTGGCGTTCATGCTGGGTGCAGAGCGAAAGGTCGATTTCATCGTTAGCCTAGCAGGGCTAGCGGTTACTGGCAGGCAGTGCCTTGTGGAGCAGAATCGGCGTATGCTCCCCGAGTATGGTGCCACGCCCGCCATGACCGAGCAGTACATTAAGCTTTACGAGCAGGTGTGCGACTATCTGACGGCCCAGCCCAAGAGCGGCGATCCCGACAAGGTGTTTGACGAGATGATACGGGGATCAGAACTGCCCCCCTCCATGCTCGAGAACCTCCGCAAGCTGATGCATGACAACGGCCCTATGTCAGCATTCATCGCCCTCACCCCCAGCGAGTTCATAAGCCAAATCCACTGCCCCGTACTAGCGTTGAATGGGGATAAGGATATACAGGTTACAGCCTCGGAGAATATTGACGAGCTCAAGCGTGACCTCCCCCCAAACAGGCAGACCGTTCTGAAGATCTACCCTGGGCTCAACCACCTATTCCAGCATTGCCAGACGGGGGAGCTCAAGGAGTATGCTAGCATAGAGGAAACCATATCGCCAGAGGTTTTGGGCGATATAGCCACGTGGATCAACGGGCTCGGGAAATAGACGGCTGGATGCCCGAACGAGATGGACGCTAAATCATTAGGAGGAAATTCTATCGCGAAAAATATCCATACACAGCGAGGCTAGCAGCCGCAGGGTAGAGGCGCAAGGTGGCCCCGATTTGCAGATTATCTTCGGCAAATTGCTATCTTTGCGGAGTGAAACAGACACAGCGGTTACAGCTTTTACTTCTTTCGGTAGCCCTCTTGGTATTCTCGGCGTGCCAGACGCTGAAGAATGTCCCTGAGGGTGATTTTTTGCTCGATAGGGTAGAGGTAAGAGCCGAGGATAGGCCTAGCGATATCGCCAAGGACGAGCTGGCGCGCTACGTTCACCAGCAGCCGAACGGGCAGATCTTTTTCATGCGTTTCCACCTCTGGCTTTACAATTTAGGCAAGAAGGGGAAGGAGACTGGCGTTAGCGGTTGGCTTCACCGAATAGGCGAGCCCCCGGTAATCTATAGCCCCGCGCTCACCGAGCAGTCTGTGGCCAACCTGCAGATCTACCTCAAGGGGCGAGGTTTCTACAGCGCGGAGGTGGTGGACACAGCCTACACGCGGCGGCACGGCCGGATGACGGTGCGCTACACCGTCCGCTTTGGCCCCCCGACGCTGGTAGACAGCGTGGCTCTGCGGATTCCCGACTCACTGGCCCACAGCTACGTAGAACGCCAGTGGGCGTACAGCCAGCTCAAGCCCGGGATGCGGCTCGATAACCAGACGCTAGAGGCAGAGCGTAGCCGGGTGGAGGGTTCATTGCGAAATGCGGGATTCTACAATTTCTCGGCAGATGCCATAGGCTTTGTGGCCGATACCCTAGGGCGAGGCCATCAGGCGACGCTCACGCTCTGCATTCCACCGCCGAACGCCACCGAGTTCTCAGATCGGGTGCTGCGCCGCTACGTAATCGATTCCATCAATATTTACCCCAAGGCCGCGAGCAACCGGTCTACCAGTGCTGTAGACTCCACGTGGCACGTGCGCACCCTCGGGCGGGTTCGCTACCTCTACCCATCTACGCCCGGGATACGCCTCCCGGTGGTGGCCCGGATGCTACGCCTGCAGCCCGATAGCGTCCTTAGGCTTTCTGATGTGAACCGAACCCAGAGCAATCTCCTCACCCTGAGCCTTTACCGGCAAGCGCAATTTGAATTTCGCGAGCAGCAGTTCGCCGGGTGGCGTTCGCCGGCCGACAGCCTTAACCGCCTCTACCCCATCACTTGCAATGTGCTTCTGCACCGCATGCCAGTGCAGAATTACCAGGCAGGGCTCATGCTCACGACCTCGGGCGCCATTGGGGCTGAGGGCAGCCTTACCTATACGCATCGCAATCTTTTCTACGGGGCCGAGCTCTTTGAGCTGAGGGGCCAGGCCTCGGTAGAGGCACTGCGTAAGCGGCAGGGGCTTTACTTTAAGACCGCCATGGAGCTTGGGCTGCGCGCCACCCTTACCTTTCCGCAGTTCCTTTTTGTCTACGGTCTCAACCACTTTGCGCAGCGCTACATGCCGAGCACACGGCTGCAGGTGTCATGGAACTACCAGCGTCGGCCCGATTATAACCGGACCCTGTTCACCGGCGGGCTCACCTATGCCTGGAATACAGGGCAGGGATCCAGCTACAGCCTTACGCCCGTGGAGGTGAACGTGGTGAAGATCTTCCGGATAGACCCCGCATTCTACGAGCGTATTAGCCGTTCGTACCTAGCCTACTCCTACATCAGCCAGCTGGTTTCCATCACCGGGCTAAACTATGGATACCAGCAGCAATCATCGGGCAATAGGCTATCTACCAGCACCCTGCGTGCTAGCGTGGAGGCCTCTGGCAACACCCTTTGGGCATTCAGCAAGCTGCTCAAGCGCAAGCGGCGCGACGGTGCGTACACGGTGTTCGACCTGCCCTTCTCCCAATTTGTGCGCGCTGACCTGAACTATGCCAATAAAGTCCGAATAGACAAGTCCAATGCTGTGGTTTTCAGGATTTTCATGGGGGTTGGCTATCCGTATGCAAATTCTGAGGCTCTGCCGATAGAGAAGCAGTACTACGAGGGTGGCGCCAACGGTGTACGCGCATGGCAGGCAAGGGATCTGGGGCCTGGCTCATACCGCGACACGGAGTTTGCGTACCCTAACCAGACGGGCGATATAAAGCTGGAGGCCAACCTGGAGTACCGATTCAGCCTTTTCTGGAAGCTGGAAGGGGCACTCTTCGTAGACGCGGGCAACATCTGGGCCATTTCGCGGCGCGATTTGCGCAAGGGGGCGATATTCCACTTCTCATCATTCTACAAGCAGGTAGCCATGGGATACGGGGTTGGGGTCCGGATGAACCTGGGCTTTTTTGTCCTTCGTGTCGATTCTGGCTTCCGGCTTTACGACCCCTACGTCGCCCCCAATAGCGGGAGAACACGTGGGCAATTCCTCTTTGCCGAACGGCGATTCACCACCGACGATTTCGTGCTGCACTTTGGGGTAGGCTACCCCTTCTAGGGGAATCCTCAGCAGGCAGGGTACACGCAATCTACCATCCCTAGGGTTTCTAGCCCCCATCCCCGTACCAACGCCGTACCATCCTCGTACCTCCGCCGCTTCATCCTCGGATTTCAGAGC
>LIIK01000077.1 GCA_001421095.1 Candidatus [Bacteroides] periocalifornicus
TCATCAAAATTTGATGACGCAGAAAACTATTCGGAAATATTCCGCTGAAAAATAAGAAGTTAGTCGGTCGTAGGCATTGGATGGGTAACGAAGTAGAAACGAGCGAAACGCTTGGGATTGCTAGAATCTGCACAAACAAAGGGCGCTTGTCATTTGACGGCGCAATGTTACTATGACTATTTGAATTACAGGCGTTTTTGATGCGATTCTCTCTATTTGGCTTTCGGCTTAGGGCAGGTCGGGATGAACGACCAAATGAGCGTTAAAGCTCACATCCCCGCCCCCGCTTCTTCTTTTTCCTGGTTTGGTTTCTTAAGCGTCGCTGCTATACGATCTCAGCGTAGTCTGTGCCGTGGGTCTGTAGGATTGTGACTTCGCTAACCTCTGAAAGGAGGCTTCCCACAGTGTCTAAAGCGGAGCTTGCGACTTGTGCGATAGATGTACTGTCGTTCGTAGTTCTCGTGGAGGAACATGGAATGACCCGACAGGTCTTTCCCGCGGTGCTTGTCGAGTAGGGCGTAGCAGATATTCCGAACCTGCTGCTTTGTCCGCTCTCTTTCAGGATCGGCTTGGGCTTTCCGATGTGGTCGCGCGATGGTGACTTCTTTGGCGATGGTCAGCCCGTACTTGAGACTGAGTTCTTCGGCCACTCTCGCGGCTCTATTGCCGACGAAAGTGGTGTCATAGACCTGCCCACCGAGGCTGATCCGATTGGCGATGATGTGGATATGCTTGTTGTCGGTGTTTTCTGTGGTGCTTATTCTATGGTTGGGGGCGATGAGAACGGATGTGATTACGGCCCTCTCTCTCGGCCTCCCAAGGCCGGGGGAGCAAGCGC
>LIIK01000078.1 GCA_001421095.1 Candidatus [Bacteroides] periocalifornicus
TCATCAAAATTTGATGACGCAGAAAACTATTCGGAAATATTCCGCTGAAAAATAAGAAGTTAGTCGGTCGTAGGCATTGGATGGGTAACGAAGTAGAAACGAGCGAAACGCTTGGGATTGCTAGAATCTGCACAAACAAAGGGCGCTTGTCATTTGACGGCGCAATGTTACTATGACTATTTGAATTACAGGCGTTTTTGATGCGATTCTCTCTATTTGGCTTTCGGCTTAGGGCAGGTCGGGATGAACGACCAAATGAGCGTTAAAGCTCACATCCCCGCCCCCGCTTCTTCTTTTTCCTGGTTTGGTTTCTTAAGCGTCGCTGCTATACGATCTCAGCGTAGTCTGTGCCGTGGGTCTGTAGGATTGTGACTTCGCTAACCTCTGAAAGGAGGCTTCCCACAGTGTCTAAAGCGGAGCTTGCGACTTGTGCGATAGATGTACTGTCGTTCGTAGTTCTCGTGGAGGAACATGGAATGACCCGACAGGTCTTTCCCGCGGTGCTTGTCGAGTAGGGCGTAGCAGATATTCCGAACCTGCTGCTTTGTCCGCTCTCTTTCAGGATCGGCTTGGGCTTTCCGATGTGGTCGCGCGATGGTGACTTCTTTGGCGATGGTCAGCCCGTACTTGAGACTGAGTTCTTCGGCCACTCTCGCGGCTCTATTGCCGACGAAAGTGGTGTCATAGACCTGCCCACCGAGGCTGATCCGATTGGCGATGATGTGGATATGCTTGTTGTCGGTGTTTTCTGTGGTGCTTATTCTATGGTTGGGGGCGATGAGAACGGATGTGATTACGGCCCTCTCTCTCGGCCTCCCAAGGCCGGGGGAG
>LIIK01000079.1 GCA_001421095.1 Candidatus [Bacteroides] periocalifornicus
AGCGAAGGTAGCAGAAGGGGATGGCCTGAAAGGCATCGAGCGCTACGGCCGTCGCCATCATCCACACGTATTCCGGATGGTCGGCATAGCCCATCCAGCCGGCAATGCCGCGCAACCCCAGCAGCACCAAGGCGATGAATGCCAAGCCCACGCTGCCCACAGCGATGAGGGCAGTGGTGTAGACGCGAGTCGGGTCGCGCTCGTCCTCGCGGTTGATGAAGCGAAACAGCGTGGTCTCCATGCCGAAAGTGAGGATGACGAAAAGCAGCGCGGTGTAGGAATAGACTTCCGTCACCACACCATATCCACCGGTCGAAGCCGCGATTTTGGCCGTGTAGAGCGGCATGAGCAAGTAGTTGAGAAAGCGCCCCACGATGGAACTCATTCCATAGATGGCGGTGTCTTTGGCAAGCGATTTTAGAGAAGCCATAGCTTTTGGAGGACAGAAGATAAGGTGATATGAAAGATGATGTCGGGAAATCAGACGTTGCGAAGGGGGCTGCTCGCACGGACGAGACAGGAGTGAGCATGAAGGAAACAGACGCAACGGCCGAAATACAACAAAAAAGCGCTAATCGGAGCGTTGCGCACGCAGCCAATCAGCGCATTTTGTTGGGTCACCGGGATTCGAACCCAGAATGACAGAACCAAAACCTGTAGTGTTACCATTACACCATGACCCAATTGCGCTGCAAAAGTACGACATTCTTTTCATACCTGCAAGCCTTCCCGCGCTTTTTTCTACCAAAAGCACGATTTTTCTGTTCTCGTCGAGAAAA
>LIIK01000038.1 GCA_001421095.1 Candidatus [Bacteroides] periocalifornicus
TGGTACGGCGAAGGTACGGCGCAGATACGGAGTATTTACAGCCTCGGATGTAAGGGCTGGTCGCTGAAAAACGATGCCTGCAAGGGGTGCGCATTTGGGGCTTTCGCGGGGTGCCCTTTAAGGGGAACGTTGATTCTCTGAGGCCTCAGCAAAAGGCCTGTATGTTTTTTATAGAGAGGCTGCCCCTTGTAAATAGGTTTTAATCAAACGATTCAATTTATTGAAGGCTGTAGCGATGCGGCGCGCTGCGTTGTGACAAAGAATTTTCCGTGGGTTTTGCAGAGGTCTTGGATGGTATGCTCATGGTGGCGGCAAAGGGCGGCGTTTGGATCGCAATGATATCCCCGCAATGTCCGACTGTAGGGGCGGGGTCTTCGCAGCGCGAAGATTTCCCCGCCCGTTCCCTTCCCCCATGCTCGCCCGCCGCGATTGCCCCCCCTCTGTGCGCCGCATCGTTTACGCGGTTTTTGCGCGGCTCTGTGTCACAATTTTGCGCTTCCGTGTGCGTGGGCCCTTTTCGGTGTTTTCGTTTTTTCACTACCTTCGCGGCGAATATCTAAAGGTGTAAGGAGACTTATGTCAGGGCATAATAAATGGTCGACCATCAAGCGGAAGAAGGGTGCGGCCGATGCTAAGCGTAGCAAGGCGTTCAGCCGCATTATCAAGGAGATAGTGGTGGCGGTAAAGGAGGGCGGCTCCAGCATTGAGGGCAATCCACGGCTTAGGGTGGCGGTGAATAATGCCAAGGGGATCAATATGCCCAAGGACAATATAGAGCGGGCGATAAGCAAGGCGGAGAAGGAGCCCGCGGCGTTGCAGGCGCTCACCTTTGAGGGCTACGGGCCTGGGGGGGTCGCTTTCTTCGTGGAGTGCCTTAGCGACAATAATAACCGCACGGTGAGCGTTGTTCGCTCGCTTTTCACCAAGAAGGGCGGTTCGCTGGGTACGAACGGTTCGCTGAGCTTCCTGTTTGCCCAGAAGGGGGTCTTCACCATTAGCGAGGAGGAGATTACGGCCAAGGGGCTTACTGACGAGAGCCTAGAGTTGGAACTCATAGACGCTGGCGCTGAGGAGATTGAACGGGTGGAGGATGATTTTGTGGTGACCACGGCGTTCGAGGATTTCGGGGCGATGCAGAAGAAGCTCGACGATCTGGGTATAACGCCAAAGAATGCTGAGCTGCAGCGTATTCCGAACGATTATAAGACGCTGGGCGTGGATGAGGGGCTGAAGGTGGTGCGCATGGCGCGGGAGTTTGAGGATGTGGACGATGTGCAGAACGTCTACCACAACCTGGAGATTACTGACGAGCTCGCCGAGGCGCTGGAGAATGAGGAGTAGCCGCGGTGCCCTAAAACCAGAGATTGCCCCATGCGTTGTCGCTTCGTTTGGTTTTGCTGTTTAGCGCTGGGCGCGCTGCTGAGCGCATGCCATGCCCCAGAGCAGCCCACCGTGCGTGTGGCCGAGGGGGTACGAATGGAGGGGCAAGATTCGCTGGGCTGGAATTTCACCATCGGGCTGAGTGCCGATAATCCTAACCCAAAGCCGCTGAAGGTGAGCAAGGCCAAGTTCGACGTTTGGCTGAACACCACCTCGTTAGGGGCGCTCGAGCTGCTTGAGCCTGTGGTGCTGCCCCCGGGGAATTTTCAGAATCTACAGGTACGGGTGCGGCTCAAACTGCGCACGCAGGCCGATGGATTGCGGCTGATGCTCTCGGCAGACCAGAACCTCCTCGAGGCTATAGAGGTGGAGGGTAAGGTGCGGGGCCACTACGGAGGGGTGCGTAAGACGGTGAAGGTGCCACGGCAGCCGCTAGAACGCCTCCTGAAGGATTATCACTGATGGGGCGCGAAATTCTCTGGGCAGAAGGCGGTGAACGGCTATAGGGCCGTCAAAAAATCTCTGCGCGTATACCTTCTGCCGCGCTAGAGCGTTTCTTTTTCGGTTTGGCGGCTTTTGGATCAACACCCCCGAGGGTGGTGGCCTCGTAGGCTAGAAGGTGCACCAAACGCGCAATTTTACACGGCAGGCAGGATTCATCAGCGAATAAAACGGTACAATATGCCCAAGGGAAGGACTAAGCAGGGCGCGAGGCCCCGGAAACTCGACGAGCGATATTTACTGCTCCTAGGGCTATTCGTGGTGTTCGCCAGCGTTTACTTGCTGTTGGCCTTTATATCGCATCTTTTCACGTGGTCGGCAGACCAGAGCCTGGGGTGGCAGAATATATTCATGCCCTTTGGGGTGAGTGCCGAGAATATTGCGGGGCCGCTGGGTGCTGCTGTTGCGGGGGTATTTGTAAATCAGGGAATTGGGATTGCGGCCTTCGGGATTCCAGCGTTGCTTTTCTTCTACGGGCTTCGTATCCTGCGGGTGCAGATCCGCTACTGGCGGCGTAGGCAGCTGTACGCCTACGTGGGCATGCCGCTGGCTTCGGTTCTGCTCGGCTACCTTTTCGGCACGGCCGGGGGCTACCTTGTCAATGGCCCTGGGGGGCAGTATGGCTACTATGTGGCCGAGTGGTTGAACCATCTGGTGAGCCCTGTGGGGACGGGGCTTATACTCGCGCTGCTCACGGTGGGCTACCTCATGTGGCTGAATAGGAAGGTGGAGGCGAAGATCAGGGGGCTGCTGGAGCGAGCGGTGCAGAAGCTTCGGAATCCCAACCTGAGGATGGCGGGCGCGGGCGAGGCGGAAGCCGAATCGGGCGATACCCCTCCAGAATTTGACGGGGAGAGCTTCGTAGGCGATGATGATGAGAAGCCCCAACCGAGCCGTAGTGCGGTGTCCGCGGCATCCCCTGCGGATTCTACTGTGGAGCCTGCCGAGCAGCAGGATGAAAAGGGGAAGGCGAATGCGGCACCCCATGCAGACCAGAGCGGGGTTCGTTTTACCATAGAGCGCCCGAGCGGGGTGCCAAGCGATGGGATATCCGCCGCCTCGGGAGCCGACAGGCTGCAGGGTTCTAGCGGACGTGTGGAGGCGCAGCCAACCTCTGGGCAAGAGGCGCCGCCGCTGGTGGTGGTGCGGAGTGAGGGCGATACGGGGCGCGTGGAGCACATCGGGATCGATCAACCCTATGACCCAACGCTAGATCTCCCGGGCTACCAGACACCGTCGTTAGATCTGCTCGATGCCCACGATGAGGAGCAGGGCGTGGTAACCCAGGAGGAACTCTACAAGAACAACGATACCATAATCGCCACCCTGCGCAATTATAGCATTGAGATCTCGGATATTAAGGCGACGGTAGGGCCTACCGTTACACTCTATGAGATAGTGCCAGCCCCCGGGGTGCGCATCAGCAAGATCAAGAATCTGGAGGATGATATCGCCTTGAGCCTCTCGGCGTTGGGTATCCGTATCATAGCACCGATGCCAGGGCAGGGTACCATTGGGATTGAGGTGCCGAATACCAAGCCCGGGGTGGTGTCTATGCTCTCGGTGTTGAGTTCACCCGAGTTCCAACAGTCGAAATTTGAGCTGCCGGTGGCGCTCGGGAAAACGATATCTGACAAGGTTTTTGTGGCCGACCTCACCAAGATGCCCCATCTGCTAGTGGCAGGTGCTACTGGGCAGGGTAAATCGGTGGGACTGAATGCGATACTCGCCTCATTGCTCTACCGTAAGCATCCCTCGCAGCTCAAGCTGGTGCTGGTAGACCCCAAGAAGGTGGAGCTCTCGCTCTACGCCAAAATCGAGAACCATTTCCTGGCCAAGCTGCCCGATGCGGAAGAGGCAATAATCACAGACACTGAGCGGGTTATAAATACCCTCAATTCGCTGTGCGTGGAGATGGATGCGCGCTACGATCTGCTGAAGATGGCGGAAGTGCGCAACATCAAGGAGTACAACGCGAAGTTCATAGCCCGCAGGCTCAATCCCGAGAAGGGGCATCGCTTCCTACCGTATATCGTGGTGGTGATAGATGAGTTCGCCGACCTGATAATGACGGCGGGCCGTGAGATAGAGCTCCCCATCTCGCGTATTGCGCAGCTGGCGCGGGCCATTGGCATCCACCTGATAATAGCCACGCAGCGCCCCACCACCAATATCATCACGGGGCTGATAAAGGCGAATTTCCCAGAACGGATAGCCTTTAAGGTGACCAGCGTTATCGACTCGCGCACGATACTCGATAGCCCAGGTGCGAACCAGCTTATCGGGCGGGGCGATATGCTGGTATCTAACGGGAGCGAGATGGTGCGGGTGCAGTGCGCCTTCCTCGACACGCCCGAGCTGGCAAGGATTACCGATTTCATAGGCAACCAGCCCAGCTATGGTACTCCGCTGCTGCTGCCTGAATACTCTGGCAATGAAAGTGCTGGAGGGGCGAGCGGGGCTACGCTCGACGACCTCGATCCGCTCTTTGCCGATGTGGCGCGCTTTGTGGTAGAGGAGGGGCGCTGCTCCACCTCCAGCATCCAGCGGAAGTACTCCATAGGCTATAACCGGGCAGGGCGGATAGTGGATCAGCTGGAGTTGGCCGGCATAGTGGGGGCGCAGGATGCCAGCAAGCCTCGCCAGGTGCTGGTGCAGGATTTCAACACGCTCGAGGGCATACTCGCAAGCCTGGGGGTGAGGTAGGGAACCTGGGCTGGCCGCGCATTTGAACGGCATGCCGCTTCGCTACGGTCTCTGGTGGATGTAGGTGATTGATTGGAATTCTTTCAGCCAAAAGAAGGGAGGGGATGCCGCGGCAAGTGGCGGGCAGGCGATTCTTTTCTCTTGGCTCGGGGATAGGATTAAAATAAAAGGCTAAACACGGCAATGAATCGTAGGATAATCATAGCATTTGCGGCTATAGGGCTGCTGAGCCTATCGGTGCATGGGCAGGATGACAATGGGGCGCTCAAGCAGTTTGCCGATAGGATGCAGCAGCTGGAGTGCTACACGGCAGACTTTGTGCTGCGCGTGGAGAACCAGCAGAACGGGATGAAGGACGAGTACAATGGCGCGCTGGAGGCTCGGAGGAATGGCTATTGGGTATCGACGCTGGGCATGGAGGTGTACTGCGATGGCAAGAGCCGTTGGCAATACCTCCCGGGGCAGGAGGAACTCACCATAACGAAGGTAGACAGCACATCGGCCTCGCCGCTCGACAATCCCATGGCGATATTCCATGGCTATGCAGATCGGTTCAAGGTGCGGTACATAGGGAAGGTAGAGGGCGCTGGGGAGAAGGGGGAGAGCTGCCATAAGGTGGTGCTGGTGCCGAGGGATCTTAGCATGCCCTTCTCGCAGATCTTCCTCACGTTCACGGTAGATAGCCTAAAGCCACGCACCATAGACTACCGGGGGAAGGATGGGGTGAATTACCAGATCTCCATACGGAACTTTAGGGTGGATGGCCCTGCCCGTAAAAGCTTTGCCTTCCCGCAAAGCCGTATCAATAAGCAGATGAAGGTGGTGGATCTGCGGTAGCTATTGGCATGGTGGGGCGTTGGCAGGTATGGGGAGGCGTTGCCGCAGTGCTGCTGGCGGCGGTAGTTGTGCTGTTTGTTCATAGACGGGGTGCGCACACGCTCCCTAGTAGCCTCTGCCCGCCCGATACGGCTCGGGTAGAGGCTATTTGGCTCGTGAGAGGGGCTGACACCCTCATGCTTCTCCGGGGCAAAGAGGGGTGGCAAAACCAGCGGAATCATAGGGTCTCTGGGGCTATGGTAGCGCGGCTCCTGTCTTTTGCCAGCGCGGTGCATCCAGAGTTCCCTCTCGATTCGATGCAGCCTCCTCCAGCCGGCCGGGACTCTGCCGCCCAGCCGCTCGGGCTGCGCTTCCAGCTCCGAGGTGGGAAGAGGTATGGCTATAGGCTCACCCCGTGGGATAGCGTGCAGATTCGGGTGGTAGATGCCGTTAGAAATCGTTGCTACACAGCGCGCCTACAGGGGTATACGCCAGATATAGTGGGGGAGCTATCAGTACGCCCTGTGAGCTGGGAGGAGAATCGGCTTGGGGTAGAGCGACCATCAGATTTGCAGGAGGTTAGCGTAGAGTGGAACGGGGGGGACTCGCTAGGCTTTACCCTGCGGATAGATACGGGGCTCTGCGCCTCGCTGCAGCCCTATCCTGGGGAAAACGAAGGGCAGAGGCTAGACACGGCGCGGGTGAGCGCCTTCCTCTATTCCCTCACGGTGCTGGGGCTGAGCGTGGCTACCGATACCATAAGCGATGCTGGGAGGCTATACGCCTGTGCTGCAGTGCCTTTCTACACGATCCGACTGCTTTTGCGCAACGGGAACGAGCTGCGCTATAGCTGCATCGCGATACCCGGCGAACGGCGCTATGCCTATTTGCTTACCCCTCCAGAGAATGTGGGAATTATAAGATTGGCAGATTGGGATGCGGCAATGCTCCAACGGGTTAATCTGCTGAGTGATTGAGCTCTTTAGGCAAAGGAAAACTCGCCAGTGGGACGTCTGATTGTAGCATGGCGAGCGGGCGAGTTTTCAGATATTTACTGATGATTCATTCTTGGTGGTGAAAGCCGCTATGCGGGGAGGTAAAAGGTGGAAAAGGGTAATTTTCAGCCCTTATATCGGGGCTATTTTTGTAGAAGAAGTAAAGCGTTTTCGCGAAAATAGCTACCTTTGCCCTCGGCAGATTTGCCCGAAAAAGGTTTTTAAAGTCAGAGATGGGTAAAGGGGTGCTGCGGGCGGCGATTGTAGGAGCGGTGGTGGGCTTTCTGCTGCTGGGCGGCGGGTATTTTTTCGCGACGTACAGGGTCTTTGGTGGCTCTCTGGCACGGAGCGTGTTGCTACCCGCACTGCTGGGTGCTTGCGGTGGTGGATTGCTAGGGCATGCGTGGGGCGAACGGAAAGCAAAGCGAGGGCAGCGGAACGATTCGGAGGGTGAGGCCGTTAGCATGCCTCCAGAAAAAGAGAACGAGGATGAGGGCTTTACCCCCGAGGGGAACGGCAGCCAGGAGGGGGCGGAGTAGGAATCTATGGCAGGCTGAGTGGTAGGTGGCACATGCGGTTTGGCTGGGGGAGCAGGAGGAGCGAGAGAGTTTGATGGGCGTGCTGGAAATGAGGGGCTATAGAATATAAGTTACTTATCCATAGTGGGTAGTTTTAAGAATGCTGAGAGCTGGGTGTAAGCGCAGATGTTTGGATGACGGGGGTAGCCTCGTGAGGGGCACGCTGCCCACGGTGGCTAGGGATGCCTGCCTGGCAGACGCTCGGCAGTACCAGCACTCGGCGCATAACCCAAACGAAAGCCTAAAGGTGGGACGCTTTAGTGGCATTGCGATCTGTCTAGTGGCATTGCTGCTAGCGATTCTACGCGGAGGTGAGCTGTCGGCTCAGATGCTGGATATGGTGCATCCTGTGCGAAATCAGGTGCTGCTCAACCCCGCCCTGGTGGGGAATAGCGAACGGATGCGAGCCGATGTATTCTACCGCAACCAGTGGCTGAATGCGAATTCGCCCTACAACACCTTCGGGCTGACTTACGACCTACACTTTGGGGCGTATGATAACCATGCGCTGGGGGCTAGCGTGGTGAACGATGTGCAGGGGCCCTTCACGCTGCAGCACACCTCGGCGTTGGCCTACTACTCCTACGTGGTGGATATAAGCTACAATATACGCCTGCGCATAGGGGCCGGCGCGGGGGTAGCGGTGCGATCTACGAGCTACAACAGCCTCGTATTTCCAGATCAATTGGCCGCCGACCCGGGTACAGCTGTCCCCAATCGTTACGCAGATCGCACCGATGTGGCGCCCGATTTCGCGGCGGGGGTGCAGGCTGAGATTAGCGAGTGGCAGTTTGGCTTTGCGGCCCACCATATAGCCAACCCGAGGTTTGATGAGCGGCGTGGCGACTACCTCCGTTTGCAGCGACGGTTTACATTAACAGCCTCGCGCCCTATCAACCTCTTCGCTACCTATCGGCATAAGCCGCCGCTGCTCATAACGCCGCACGTATTGCTGAATCTGCAGGGACGAGAGCTATTCGCCACGGCGGGGTGCGAGGTAAGCTATTTAGGGATAAGCGGCTCGCTTTGGCTGCATGAGTCCATCCTTTTCCAAGGGCATAACATCTCCGCCGGCATAGGCTGGGACGGGACCTTTATAGGTTTTGCCTACACGTATAACCTGGGATTCTACCGCCAGGGGTTCAACGGGCTGGGAACCTCGGTGCATGAGGTAGGGCTGCGGCTTAAGATTCCATACCCCCGCGGCAGGGGATTCAGCACCTCCACCCGCAGTAGGCATCGGCTCATGCGCTACTCGCGTAGACGGGCTACCGTGCTGCAGTATCGTAGGAAAAGACGCTAATTTATTTACCCTGTAACAGAGCGAGTTCAGGGCTGGATGTGAAAAAATAGTGCTGCTTGGCGCAACATTTCGGAAAGATTTCCGTACTTTTGTACAGATGTAAGTATTGTGTTCATGTCCACTTTAGACTTGGGAGCAAACACATTGAATAGAGTGCTTAATATGTGTAGCATAAGAAGTTTGAGGTATCAGCTCGTGGTGTGCGGGCTGGTGTCGTTGGGCTTGGCTGGGTGTAGTGGATCGAAGAATAACAGCGTATCGTCCACCACGGGCTGGAAGTATAACGATCCGAGCTACGGCGGTTTTGAGGTGGTGGAGGGGTACAAGCAGGAAACGGGCCCTGGCTTGGTCTTCATAGAGGGCGGTACCTTCATCATGGGGCGCGTGGAGCAGGATGTGGTGTACGACTGGAACAACACGCCCCGTAGGGTAACGGTATCATCATACTACATAGACCAGACTGAGGCTACTAACGTGGACTACCGCGAGTACCTCTACTGGCTGGCGCGGGTGATGAAGGATTACCGCGATGTGTATGAGCAGGCTCTGCCCGATACGCTGGTGTGGCGCGAGCCGATGTCATACAACGAGCCCCATGTGTACAACTACCTTCGCTCACCGGCCTATAACCGTTACCCGGTGGTAGGGGTAACGTGGAAGCAGGTGATGGACTACGCCCACTGGCGTAGCAACCGCGTGAATGAGCTCCTGCTCGTAAAGCGTGGGGTGATAGAGAAGCTGGATGTGACGAACCAGAGCAACGAGAACAACTTCGACACCGATGCCTACCTCCTGGGGAAGTATACTCCTGAGAACCACAAAGGACTCCCCAGCCTAAAACCCGGCGAGGAGCAAACAGGACGAAAAGCTGGGATAGAGGATGGAATCCTGCTCCCGAAATACCGCCTGCCAACCGAGGCTGAATGGGAATTCGCTGCCACAGGTCTGCTTGGCAACACGGTGGAGGAAACGGTGGCCGAGCGTAGGATCTATCCTTGGAATGGGCACAATGTGCGTAACTCGAACACATCGCGCCTCGGTAGGATGATGGCCAACTTCGTGCGTGGCAAGGGGGACTACATGGGGACTGCGGGCCACCTGAACGATAAGGGAGACTTCACGGTGGAGGTGGATGAGTTCTGGCCGAATGACTACGGGCTCTACTGCATGGCTGGCAACGTGAATGAATGGGTGCTGGATGTGTACAGGCCTATGACATCAGAAGATGTGAATGAATTCCGCCCGTTCCGTGGTAATATATTCGATACCTACGTTACCGATCCCAATGACCCTAAAACGGTAGCTGGTGTGAACCGCCTAGGGCAGATAGATATGCGCCCTGTAACCGATGAGGAAGCCGCTAACCGTAGGAATTACGACAAGGCCTACTACGTGAACTACAAGGATGGTGACGTGATGAGCGGCCTTCTCTACCAGAATGATGAAGGTGCGCTGCGCGATGAGGAGAGCTCTACCCAAATGTATGACCAAGGGGTAACGCAGAAGAATCTGAAGAATGTGGGGATGACGAGCTTGATCAACGACCACGTTCGGGTGTATAAGGGCGGCGGATGGCGTGACCGCGCCTACTGGCTAAGCCCTGGAGCTCGGCGATTCCTAGATGAGAATACGGCTACAGCCGATATCGGATTCCGCCTTGCGATGGATGCTGTAGGTAAGCCTGCCGAAGCGGATAGGCAGTAAACAGGTGCAACAAAGCGGGAGCGGCGAGGACGGTAGATCTGTTCTCGCCGCCTTCTTTGCCTTGGGCCCCTCTCGCGTGGTTGCTGTCGCCCGACTAACGGATGGCTAAATGGAAAACCTAACAACGCTATATAGGGAGATCTACAGGTGCTTTACCCCGGGCGCTGGGGCTTGCATAGATAGTAGGTCGGTACGCCCTAAGTGCATTTTCTTCGGGCTGCCGGGCGCTCGGGTTGATGGGGCTGACTACGCTAGGGCTGCTTTGGCTGCTGGGGCGAGGCTCGCCGTGGTGGAACGGGCCGACCTGGAGGGCGTAGAGGGAGTAGTGGTGGTGCCGAATGCAAGGGAGGCTCTACAGCAAGTAGCATTGCTGCACCGCGATACGCTACGAATCCCCATTGTGGCGATAACGGGCAGCAATGGGAAGACGACCACGCGCCTGCTGACGGTGGCTGCCCTTGCAACAGAGCTAAAGGTCTGGGGCACAGAGGGGAATCTGAACAACGACCTGGGAGTGCCGCTATCGTTGCTAGGTTTGCAACCCGGTATAGATATCGCAGTGCTAGAACTCGGGGCTAATCATCCGGGGGAGATTCGGGCGCTATGCCAGATTGCCAGACCAACCCACGGGCTTATCACGGGCATAGGGAATGCGCACCTAGAGGGTTTCGGTTCATTAGAAGGGGTGGCGCACGCCAAAGGCGAACTCTTTGAATACCTGAAAGAAACGGGAGGGCTAGCCTTTGTGAACGGTGACGATAAGCTAGTGGTGCAGATGGCCCAGAGGGTGCACATGGGCTGCATGGCTAGTAGCTACACCCGGGCTGCGTATAGGGCGCAAGGGCATTTGGATGCCAACGGATTCCTCTCGCTGGAGTTCACCTGGGCGAGTAGGCAGTACATGGTGAATACACAGCTTGCGGGGCTCTACAATATCCCCAACGTGCTGGCAGCCATCCATGTGGCGAGCTACTTTGGGGTAGAGATGCCTAGGGTGGTGGAGGGCATATCGCAATACCATCCAGAGAATAATCGGTCGGCCATTGTGCAACGAGGGGAGAGGCGGCTATTGGTGGATTGCTACAATGCCAACCCAACTAGCATGCGGGCGGCACTCGAGAGCTTTTTCTCGTTACCCAGCCAGGAGGAGAAGGTTGCGATTCTTGGGGAGATGCGTGAACTGGGATCGGCTAGCCGTGCCTCGCATGCAGAGATCGTGGAGCTTCTGCGCGAGCATCCCGATGTGGGTGTAGTGCTTGTTGGCAAGGAATGGAGCGGGCTAGAGGGCGATTATCCCCGTTTTGACAGTTGTGAGGCCTGCAAGGATTCGCTCCAGAGCTACTTGCCCAATGGTGTACTCGTTCTCCTGAAGGGCTCGAGGGGAGTAGAGCTTGAAAAACTCCTCGAAATCCTATGATGCGGATGCTAGAGGTCTCGCTTGTACGGTACACATGCAGAGTTGCAACGCTCTTTGATAAGTATCCAGCTCAAGGGCTGCGGTATCTGAAGGGATTGCTTCTTTCCACAGAGGCGGAGTGCCAAAAGGGCTAATTTACACACTTGGGGGGGGGGGGCAGAGGGGTTTAGGGCAGAAGGGACTAAAATTGGCAATGTATGGCTAGTGAAGGGGTGATTATAGTGGCCGATGGGGGATCGTCGTCGGTGCAGTGGGCAGTATTTACCCCAGGAGGCGAAGTTAGCCGTCGTACCTCCAGTGGTATCAATCCCTTTATACTCAATAGCGAGCAGATCTACGGAGAGGTCGCTAGGGTATTGGCTCCTTGGCGCGGGCGAATTCAGAATCTCCACTTTTACGGAACAGCCTGCGGAGTAGACCAACCCTGGCAGCGGGTCTACGATGCGTTCACCCGCTTTGCTCCGGAGGCCACGGTAGAGGTGCGGAGCGATATGGTGGGGGCTGCGCTTGCCTGCTGGCATCACGGGAAGGGGCTCACGGCAATACTCGGCACTGGAAGTAACCTCGCCTACTGGGATGGGGACGATATGCTGCAGATAACCCCCTCGCTTGGCTACATCTTGGGCGATGAAGGCAGCGGGGCGTGGATAGGGAAGCGGCTAGCAAGGGATTGGATGTATGGGTTACTGCCCCCAGAGCTGGAGAATCGGTTGAATAGCGAGGTGGGTGTGGCGCTGGGGATAACCAAGGATGCACGGGGAGTATACGATAGCAAAGGCTTGGTGGATAGGGTGTTCAATGGGGAGCGTCCCAATGCATTCCTTAGCAGCCTGGCACGCTATGCCATAGATTATAGGGAGCTTGCGTATTGCGATTCCCTTCTCAGGGAGGCTGTCGGAGGCTTTGTGCAATCTTTCTGCCTCCCTGCAAAGGCTAAGGGTTATCGGGCGTTGCGAGCTGTGGGTAGCATAGCATGGTTTTGTAGAGATATCCTACAGGCGAGCTGCGCAAGCATTGGGATAGAGATGGATAGGGTGGTGCGTGAACCTCTAGAGGAGATGATAGTGCACTTTAAAGAGGTGTACCAGTAGGTGCGGAGTATTGAGTAGGATAGAGCCTTACTAGTTGTAAGGTTGGAGGAGGCATAACGGGGAGCGAACAGAAATCGATGCTATTTTTGCCTAATGGGAAAATTTAATGGTGTGCAGTTCCGTTGCGATTACGGTGCGGCATGCTGCGTTGTGCAGAGAGTTCTTTCATCGTTATCCTTTTGGCTTCTACTTAGCCTGTGCGCAGAAGAAGAAGGGACACCGCGTGCTGCATGATCACGCAGTGTCCCTCTATAGCTGCTTAGGATGGGGCTAGAGCTTCTTGAGCAGGCTATTGAGCTCGGTGGTTGGGGCTATGGCTTCGTAGATTCGCTCGGCGGGTATGCGCTGCTGCTGCATAGAGTCGCGCTCCCTCAGGGTTACCGTGCCATCTTCTAGGGTTTGGGTGTCTACCGTTACGCAGTAGGGGGTGCCTATGGCATCTTGCCGACGGTATCGTTTGCCCACGGTATCCTTCTCCTCGTAGTGGCAGGCCGTGCGCAGCCGTAGGTCGTGGAGAATGGCCTCGGCGCGCTCTGGCATTCCGTCTTTGCGGACTAACGGGAGTATGGCCACCTTCACAGGGGCGAGGGCCGGGGGAAGGTGTAGCACTTTGCGAATATCCTCCTTTCCATCGTCACTCGCGAGGTGTTCCTCATCGTAGCAGGCCGAGAGCACCATCAAAATCGTGCGGTCTAGCCCTATAGAGGTCTCTACCACATAGGGGGTATAGCTCTCATTGCGGTCTGCGTCGAAATACTGCACCTTGCGGCCAGATACGCGGGCATGGTTGCTCAGGTCGAAGTCTGTACGCGAGTGGATGCCTTCCACCTCTTTGAATCCGAAGGGGAAGTTGAATTCGATATCCACGGCAGCGTTGGCGTAGTGGGCCAGCTTATCGTGCGGATGGTAGCGGTAGTTCTCCTGCCCTAACCCCAGGGCAAGATGCCACTGCAGACGGGCCTCTTTCCAGTACTCGAACCACTCCATCTCACTCCCGGGGGCCACGAAGTACTGCATCTCCATCTGCTCGAACTCTCGCATGCGGAAGGTGAATTGCCGTGCCACTATCTCGTTTCGGAATGCTTTACCCACTTGGGCTATGCCGAAGGGGATACGCATGCGCCCGGTTTTCTGGACGTTCAGGAAGTTGACGAAAATGCCCTGCGCGGTTTCGGGGCGTAGGTAGATCTCGTTGGCCTCTTCGCTTACTGACCCCAAGCGGGTGGCAAACATGAGGTTGAACTGCCGGACATCGGTCCAGTTTCTGGTGCCAGAGATTGGGCAGACGATTTCCAGTTCCTCGATGAGCTGCTTGAGCCCCGCGAGGTCATTGCCGGTGAGCAGATTGGCCAGGCGTGTCCGCGTGGAGTCTATGGATTGCTGCAGCTCGAGGGCGCGCGCGTTGGTGTGGACGAACTGGGCGCGGTCGAAGGCCTCCCCGAACCGTTTGGCGGCCTTTCCCACCTCTTTCTCGAGCTTCTCCTCCTGCTTGGCTATCCAGTCCTCTACCAGCACATCGGCACGGTAGCGTTTCTTGCTATCCTTATTGTCAATGAGCGGATCGTTGAAGGCGCTGAGATGCCCTGAGGCCTCCCAGATTTTGGGGTGCATGAAAATGGCCGAGTCGAGCCCCACGATGTTCTGGTGGAGGCGGGTCATGGCTTCCCACCAGTACTGGCGAATGTTGAGCTTAAGCTCTACGCCATTCTGCCCATAGTCATACACCGCGGCGAGCCCATCGTAGAGTTCGCTGCTGGGGAATATGAATCCGTACTCCTTGCAGTGGGCGGTGAGGTTCTTGAAAAGGTCTTCTCGTAGCATAAATCCTTAGAGTTTAGCGCGGACTGAAAGTGAAGGGTATAGGTGGGGAGGGACCTGTTTAACCGAGGGGATCCTGGATGGAGAGCTTGCAGTTACCGAATTCGTAGGCCTGCCAATCGTGCCGGTAAGCGTAGTGAGATCGTAGCTGCTCTAGTGCGTAAGGCTGGGCTTTTAGCGCGAGGGAATCCTTACGGATATCGTAGGTTTTCGCGAGGTCTGAGATGGATAGCCCGGCATTGAACGGGCGTTGCGTTTCATCCACCTCCAGTTTCGGCAAGAGCTTTGGCCAGCCGAAGTGCGAGCAAACGGCCTGCAAAACGGCGGCGGTGGCGGCCTGCTTCCCCTCGATGCTATAGCCTGCTATGTGCGGAGTGCTCAGCAGCGCCGGCTCTAGCAATGCGGGGCTCACGTCTTGTTCATTTTCGTAGACATCGAGGCAGTACCCGCGGATCTGCTTACGTTCTAGCGCGCGGAGTAGGGCGTAATCGTCAACTACGCCACCGCGCGAGGAGTTCAGGATGAAGGGGCGGCGCTCCAAGCCGTAGAAGAAGTGTTCGTCGGCCAGGTGGTAGGTCGGGTACCGGCTTTGGTCAGAGTAGGTAAATGGAACGTGGAAGGTGATGATGTCGCAAAACTGCTGAACCATGGCCAGCGATGTGTAGCCTTTGCCACCCTGCGCTTGTAGCGGAGGATCGACCAGTATGGTGTGTACACCCAGGGCCGTGAGGGTGGCGTGTAGGCATCGCCCCACTGCTCCGCAGCCCACTATGCCGATTCTGAGTTGCGAGAGGGGAATCGGGAGTTGCCTGGTAACCAAGTAGAGCGCAGAGGTTACCCATTGCACTACGGCCCAGGCATTGCAGCCCGGCGCATTCGCCACCGCAATGTTGTTGGTTTTGCAGAAATCGCGGTTGATATGATCGGTGCCCACTGTGGCCGATGCGATCAGCTCCACCTGGCTGCCCTCTAGCAGGTCTTGATTGCAGGCTGTTCGGGTGCGGATTATAAGGGCTTTGGCATCATGGCAGGCCTCTGGGGTGATGGCCTTTGCTGGCAGGTAGCACACCTCCGCGAGGGGTTCTAAAACTCCCTGAATGAAAGGGATATCGCGATCTATTAAAATCTTGGGTTTCATTAGATGGGAGCCTATTGGGTGCGCAATGCCGTTACTTCTCTACGTTGGCGCAAAGGTACGGCGGTTTTTCAGTTTAAGCACTATGGCCGACCGAATAATTTTTTTTTTCGCGAGATTTGCGTAGATTACCGAGGAAAACATTACCTTTGGGGCAGTAAATGTGTGCAGAGAAGACGCTGTGCTACTCTAGATACTGTATTTAATGTGCGGATTCTAAGCATATTATATTTGCTATTATGTTTTTCGCGGGAGTGGTAAGGGGTGCGCTACAAGCCCTGCGAGGGGTGGTGTGGTTTTGCGCAATACTGGGGGTAGAATCGCTGAGAGCGGGAGATCTCCTGGTGAATTCTACGGCCCTTGGGGCAGACAGCCTGGCGATCCAACCCGGGGGGCATAGCAGAGCAGGGTTCTCGCTGGAGGAGCGGGAGAAGGCAGCGTTGGCAATTCGCGCAGTGTTGGGGCTGAAGGGCGATACTACGCTGAGGGTGGATGCTGCGGGGCTCTGGGATACGAGCCTGGTGTTGCACCCTTCACTCAAGGCTATTCGAGAAGGAGGGGTGAATGTGCAAAAATACAACCCAACCTGCCATGGCGAGAGTACGGGGTCGATCTACGCAACCACGGATGGGGATGAGGGTGCTACTTTCCTGCTGCTGAAACATGGAACGACAGATCTCTTCGCTCCTCCTAATGGCAGTGGTCTCTTCAGGGGCTTACCCGCTGGGCATTACGATCTTCTGGTGAAACTTGCCAATGGGTTTGTAGTTCCAGAGAATGATATCGTTCTGGAGGATCCCGACGCTATCACTATCGGCTTTACCCCGTTTGGCGACTTCCCGAAATGCGCAGGGGAGACCCTCGAAAGGCTACAGGCAAAAGCGGAAGGTGGCACAGAGCCCTTCTTGCACTTTGCCTGGTCATTCCGCCCCTACGGGCAAACTGAAGATCTCCCCTTGCCATCGGGTACTCCCGAGGAGGTCGGCACGCTGTACGATGTGTTACCGGGGCGCTACAGCCTTCGGGTGGGCGACTCTAACGGTTGTAATGCCAGCTCCATTTACTACCTGCCTGGGGCAAGTCCAGTAGAGTTCGACCACCTCCCCAACCTTAGCGTGCGGTGCCGTTCCTTTGACCAGGCAGTGTTTACCTACACCCCTACACTCCTAAAGGGTGGACTTGCGCCCTACACCGCCGTGTGGAATAGCTCCATCGGCGATGCTATCGCAAAGGGCGATACTCTGCGTGATGGGCATCAGTACACCCTCACTGGGGGGAAGTGGCCGATAAGGGTGACCGACTCGCTTGGATGCCAGGCGGTGCTAGAGGTGGAGGTGAAGCATGGCGCTGCCGATAATCTCGATTACCACTTCGCCGACCCAGGAAATGCCATTTGCTACGGCGCGCGCAATATCCCCGTAGAGCTCGTTACAAGCAATGAGGCCCAGGTGGATCGGGTTCAGTGGTCGGTGAAGGTTGGGGTCGGCACAGATAATCCTCAGCCAGGATCGTTCGAGTCTAGTGGGAAGACCCGCATCACCGTAAAGAATCCCATTTATACGCTAACAGCCGTAAATTTCGATCTTACCACAACCTATGGCTGCCGGGATACTGCTACCCTTTTCCTCTCGCCCCAGAATAACATCGGGCTGGAATTCGACAGGTTGGGCAGCAAGGTCGGGGTGCTCCATGTGGGGCGCGATGCTGTGGATAGGCAGCGTACACCGCTCAATGCCCCTCCAAGCCAGGTGGTGTATAAAGATTCCGTGCTCCTTGGTGTGCTGGCCGATGTGCCCTCTGACATCGCGTTCAAGACCCAAGTGCCTGCTGGGTCGCTGAGCTTCTCATTCGTTCCTGCGGGCCTTTTCCAACCCTCTGACGATGGCCTGCCAGGGCATTTCAGCGTGCTACTTCCCCAGGGTGCGCTGGAGAATTCGGAGTTCTCCTCAGCCCTGCGCGAGGTGGATAAGGGCGGGAAGAAATTCCGCGTGCTGCGGGCAAAGATCCGGGCAAAAGGCACTGGAGATGGGTGTGAAGATGAGACGGAGATCTATTTACGAATAGTAGACCAGCTGCGCATTCCCAACGTATTCACCCCTAATGATGATGGGATGAATGACCGCTGGCTCAGGAACGGGGATCCCAGCTACGACAATCTATTTTCAGGGCTCTCCAATCTACTGCCCAAGATGGAGGTTGAGGTCTTTACACGGGCTGGCGTACAGGTGTGGCATGCGAAGGGCGAGGCTATATCCCAGGGGTGGGATGGCAAGAGCGGAGGTGCACCATTGCCCGTGGGTACCTACTACTACGTGATTCGCTTTAACGTCCCCAGCCGTGGGAGCGCCTGGAAGCCTATCGCGGGGTCGGTCACCATAGTCAGGTAGGGAGGGCTAACGGTTAGCGTTCAGGGCAGGAGAATGGTGGCGTTTTTATGAGTATACAGGGATTCAATCCTTACCTAGCGGGCAGAGGAATGTCAATGTAGCAGTGATCTGATGCTGAGTTTCAAACGTTCGGGGCATGTAGTTAATGGATGGGGATGGGCTAAATGGCTAGTTCTCCCCATGCTGTGTATTGTGCTACATCTCCCGCAGGTGGCGGTTGGGCAGCAGATGTACCAGCTCTCCCAGTTCATGCTCGACAGCTACGTGATCAACCCAGCTTTGGTCGGCACCTATAATTTCTACCAGGTTCGGACGCACCATCGTTTCCAGTGGGTGGGGATTGAGGACGCTCCGATGACGAACGCTATTGCCGTCTACGGGCCTCACTCCCAGCTTTCCATGGGCTATGGAGGAATGTTTTACAACGATATTACAGGCCCTACCAGCCGAACGGGTCTGCTGGGCTCTTTTGGGTACAATATCCCGCTTACCTCGGAGATACGCATCTCGGGAGGAATATCGTTGGGATTCATGGTCTTTAGGATCGATGCCTCAAAGTTTGACCTTGGAGACAACAGCAATAATCTCAACGATCCTGCGCTACTAGGGTACCAGTCCAGAACGGCATTCACCCCAGATGCCAGCGTGGGGCTCTACCTCTACTCCTCATTTTTCTACGTAGGAGCATCTGCCTCCCAGCTCTTCGGGCAGCGGCTGCAGTTTTACAGCAAGCCCGTCAAGGTCAATCAACTCCGGCAGACGTTCTACCTGCATGGGGGCTACCTGCTCTACCTTACCGATGATTTTGAGCTTGAGCCCGCGTTGGTGTTGAAGCTCAGCTGGCCATCGCCATTCCAGTTCGATTTGAATGCCAAGGTCACGTATAAGAACAGGGTTTGGGGTGGAATCTCATACCGTCTGCGCGATGCGGTGAGCTTCCTAGTGGGGTATAAGCATAACGGGAAAATCCTGTTTGGCTACAGCTTTGACCTTAGCCATACGTCGTTCCTCCGTTTTTCAGGGGGGAGCCATGAGCTCATGATTGGCTACCAATTCGATAAGTCGAGGTAGGAATTCCGTCCCTTGGGTTTTACCCGAGGCGGGGTAGGGGAGGGCGGAGGCTATACCCCGCGATAGGGTTGTAAGAAGGAGGGCGGAGCATCACACCGTGTGATGCTCCGCCCTCTTCCTGTAAATAGGGGGTTAGAATTTCCTTGTGCCTAGGTAGCGTTCCGCTTCGAGAGCCGCCATGCAGCCCGAGGCAGCCGCTGTTATGGCTTGCCGGTAGCGGTGGTCTTGCACATCGCCCGCGGCGAATACTCCGGGCACAGAGGTGAAAGGCGTTCCGGGCTGCGTGGTGATATACCCCTCGCCATCTATTTCCAGCTGCCCTTTGAAGGGTTCAGTGTTGGGCTTGTGCCCTATGGCTAGGAAGAAGCCGTCAATCGCAATATCGTGGGTGGTATTGGTGGCCGTATTCAGCAGGCGTGCGCCCGTTACCCCCTCGTCGTTCCCGAGGATTTCTTGGGTTACATGCTCGTAGAGAATTTCGATGTTGGGGGTTGCATTCACCCGGTCGAGCATGGCCTTGGAGGCGCGCATGTAGGGCTTTCGGATGATGAGGTAGACCTTCTTGCAGATGGAGGCCAGGTAGGTAGCCTCTTCGCCCGCGGTATCGCCACCGCCCACTACGGCCACCGTTTTCCCCCGGTAGAAGAAACCATCGCATGTGGCACAGGCCGATACGCCGTAGCCCTTGAAGCGTTCTTCGCTGGGTAGCCCTAGGTACTTGGCCTGCGCTCCCGTGGCTATGATGAGGGCATCGGTAGCTATGGTAGTGGTGCCGTCTATCGTCACAGTGCGTTTGTCAGCGCTCAGCTCGCAAGAGGTTACGAGGCCAGCACGGATTTCCACGCCCAGACGCTCGGCCTGCTGCCGCAAGTCGTCCATTAGCGAAGTGCCGCTGGTGCCGGTGGGGTAGCCCGGGAAGTTCTCAATCTCGGTGGTTGTGGTGAGCTGCCCGCCGGGTTGTAGCCCTTCGTATAGCACGGGTTTCAGGTTAGCCCGCGCAGCGTAGATACCCGCAGTGTAGCCAGCAGGGCCAGACCCCACGATTAGTACCCGAATATGCTCGTTTTTCGTTTCCATGTATTGATATTTAGAGTTTTCAAACTAGGTTTCTGTCTGTAGCGAGAATACTGTAAGTAGCGCATTTTTAACTACTTATGGCTAGCATACTGTCCTGTGAACCATATCGTGCAGGAGTTTTTTTAGCCTTCTTCAAAGTTGCGGTATACATCGCGCAATGCGTAGTAGGCGGGTTGTTGGGTTCTCATTCGGCGTTTCTCTCGCTTGGGGCGACTGGTGTCTGCCGATGTATGCTAACAGATTTGGGGGCGGAATTGTTCAGAGTTCGCCCTGCAATTTTATCTTGCTGTAGGGTACAGCCCGGAGTTCTATGCGGAAGGTCGTTCCCTTTCCGGGCTCGCTTTGCAGCACGTATATTCGCCCGTGGTGGTATTGTTTCACTATGCGCTTTGCCAGCGAGAGGCCCAGCCCCCAGCCTCGTTGTTTCGTGCTGTAGCCAGGGTTGAATACCATTCTGCGGGCACGCTTGCCCATCCCCTTCCCGGTATCGGTGCAGTCTACAATCGCGCGGTTTGGGGTGTAGTGCAGCTCTACATTGATGCTTCCCCGGCGTCCTATGGCATCTACGCTGTTGCGCACTAGGTTTTCGATTACCCACTGGATGAGTATGCTATTGTGCGGCACGTCCATGGAGAAGCTGGGTGCTACAAAGCTGAGCATTACCCTGTGCGGGATTCTAGGCCTGATGTAGGCTATGCTTTGCTCCAGCGTCCCCTGGAGGTCGGTATCCTCCAGCTGCGGTTTCGCCCCGATTTTTGAGAAGCGTTGCGCCACACGCTGCAGTCGCTCTACGTCGAGGGCTAGGGATTCTGCAAGCTCGGGGTTGGTATTCTCCTCCTGGAGGTACTGCGCCCAGCCCATGAGCGACGATATCGGAGTGCCGAGCTGGTGGGCGGTTTCTTTAGCCAGGCCCACCCATACGCGGTTTTGCTCTGCCCGCCGGGTCTGCCAGAACATGAGGAAGCCCAGCAGGGTGAGCACTATGATGAATAGCAGCTGCACGTAGGGGTAGTGGCGTAGGCCGCGCAGCACCTCGCTGCTGCCGTAGAATACGTAGTTTACCTCGCCGCTCGGCAGCACTATCTCTATGGGTTCATGCTCTAGGGCGAGCTGCTCTATGAACTCGGGCAGCTCCTCGGGGTGGCTTAGGTAGCGGTCTGGGATATTGCGCGTGGCTATGGGAAAGCGGTCGGCATCGGTGAGTACGCTCGGGAGCGTGTAGTTACCCTGGATCACCTTCAGGAGGAGGGAGTAGTCAGCCGGCGCCACATCCGCGTTGGCCATTTGCCGGGTAGCCTCGGCCCAGAGGTCTATTTTCTCGCGTTCCTCTTGAGCCAGCGTGCTGGCCTGCCGAGAGGTGATAGCCAGGGTGAAGGCGATCACGCCCACCCCTAGCAGCACCAGCAGGGCATTCAGCAGACGCGTACGATTTACCATCTCAGAATAGGATACCCCTCAGCCCTTGCGCCGGGTACAAAGCGGCAGAAAGCCCCTACCGCATGTGCAGAGGCCTTCCCGTTTAGCCATGCCGGTAGTGGAGTCTTTCACGCAGGTCACGGTCTACTTTTTCCCCTCTTTGGGGGCGAATTTTAGCGATGCCGAGTTGATGCAGTATCGCTGCCCGAGCGGCGCCGGCCCGTCGGGGAATCGGTGGCCTAGGTGCGCGCCACACTTCGCGCAGAGCACCTCCTCGCGTACCATCCCGTGGCTTGTATCCACGCGGTACTTCACCGCGGCCTCCTCCTCGGGCTTGGTGAAGCTCGGCCACCCGCAGCCAGAGTCGTACTTCTGGTCGCTTTTGAAGAGTACCGCCCCGCAAACCACGCAGCGGTAGGTGCCGTCGTCGTGCTTATTCCAGTACGCATTGCTGAACGGGGGTTCGGTGGCCGCCTCCTGCGTTACAGCCTTCTGGAGGGGCGTAAGGTGGGATAGGTCTGGTTTCTTCTGGCACATAGCGCTTTGGGTTAATACCGCACAGGTAAAGATGCCCACGAATACCCAATGGAGTGTTTTCATAGCTCAGATCGTTTTTTTGTAGATTAGCGCGTAAAGATATTCGATATCCGTGAGCCTGTGGTTCTATATTCAGGTGCTGTTATCGGCCTGCAGCCCAAGTTTTTGCCCTCCCAGCACGGCAGGCAAACGCTGGTAGGCTAGCGACGGGCAGCCCCCCGTTGCCTTTCCATCTCGTAGAGAATCACGCCGGCCGCCACCGACACATTCAGCGATTGCACCCGCCCGTGCAGGGGTATGCGAATCTCCGCGTCGGCCAGCCGTAGGATTCTATTGTCTATACCCTGTTCCTCGTCGCCCAGCACTAGGCAAATTGGCCCGTGGAGGTCCGCATGGTGGTAGTAGGTACCGCCCTTCTCGGTGGCGGCCACCACGCGCAGCCCCGAGTTGCGCAGGTACTCCACCGTCTGCACCGTGTTCGGTACTCGGCAAACCGGGAGATGCAGCAAGGCCCCCGCGCTCGTCTTTACGGTATCCGCGTTGATGCTCGCGCTCCCCGTCATGGGGACTATCAGCCCGTGCGCCCCTACGCACTCAGCCGTGCGCGCTATGGCCCCGAGGTTGCGGACGTCGGTCACCCCATCTAGCAGCACCAGCAGGGGATCTTCCCCCCACTCGTAGATCATGGGGAGCAGCCCCTCGAGCCGCTGGTACACGATGGGCGATATGGCGGCCACTACCCCCTGGTGGTTGCGCTGCCCGAGCCGGAGAAACCATTCGCTTGGCACCTTCTTCACCGGGATGCCGCGCTGCCTAGCCACCGCCGTGAGTTCCGCGAGCCCCTCCGCCCTCAGGCCGTCCTGCACCGTTATCCGCTCTATCTCCCGCCCAGCGTCTAGCGCCTCCATTATGGGGTGCACCCCGTAGAGCAGGTCGCCCGTGGCCCGTGCCCGCCTATGCCATCTCTCCGAGTTCATTTTTCGCAGCCTTTATATCTAACGTTTTTGGGCCCCATTTAGTTTTTTGGGGAGGGGAAAATTCAACACTACGCCATGGCGCCGTGCCTAGCTTGAACCCTTATTGCCCGCTAGCATCTTGGTGGGCAGATACTTCCCACACCCTGCCGTAGAAAACCTACAGGATTCTCTGGCGTAGCGTCCCGCATTCGTTAGGGTGCAATGGGGAATGCGCCAACCCCTGGCTATACGTCACGCTCCAGCACCTCCAGCTCGTAGCTCTGCTCCTCCCACTGCTTCATGAGGCGCGCCACCTGGGCCTTTAGCCCGTTGTACTCCTGCAGTAGGGCCTCGATATTTTCCATATTTCCCGGGTTTGCAAGCTGGGCTTCCATCTCCTTCTGCTTGGCCTCCCCGTTGGCTATATCGCGCTCCAGCTGCGCTATGGTTCTGCGGTGTCGCTGGATTTCATTGTCGCGCTGCTTCCGCTGTTTCCACTCCTCACGGGTGGCCGATTTTGGCTTGGTGCTGTCGGTGGCTACATCGGCTACATCCTTGGCATTCAGCTGTTCCAGGTCGGCTAGCTTACGGGTGTTCAGGAAATCCTCTATCCCCCCGAGGTGTTCGCGTACCCGCCCGTGCCCGAATTCGTACACTTTGCCCACCAGCCCGGTGAGGAAATCGCGGTCATGCGATACCAGGATCAGCGTGCCGTCGTACCGTTGCAGGGCCTGTTTCAGAATGTCTTTGGCCTGGATATCCAGGTGGTTTGTCGGTTCGTCGAGTATCAGCAGGTTGTAGGGGTGCAGCATCAGCTTCACCATGGCCAGCCGGTTACGCTCGCCGCCCGATAGCACGCGGACGGGCTTGTCCACATCCTCGCCGCGGAATAGGAAAGCCCCCAGCAGGTCGCGGATCTTGGTGCGGATGCTGCCTACGGCCACGCGGTCCACCGTCTCGAATACGGTGAGGTTGGGGTCGAGTACGCTTTCCTGGTCCTGCGCGAAGTAGCCGATCTCCACGTTGTGCCCGATTTTCACGGTCCCCTTTGTGGGCTGCAGCTCCCCGAGTATTACCCGGGCCATGGTGGTTTTGCCCTCGCCGTTTCGCCCTACGAAGGCTACCTTTTCGCCGCGCTCCACGCTGAAACGCGCGTCGGTGAATACGGTTTTGCTACCGAATCCCATCGCCACATCCTCTACGCGCAGCACGGTGTCGCCAGCCCGTGGGGCCGGGGGAAAGCGGATGGAGAGCTTGCTATTATCGGTTTTCTCCACCTCCACCAGCTCCATTTTTTCGAGCATGCGGATACGGCTCTGCACCTGGTTGCTCTTGGCGGGCTTGTAGCGGAATCGGTTGATGAAATCCTCCGTTTTTTCTATCTCGCGCTGCTGGTTTCGGTACGCCGCCTCCTGCTGGGCGTGCAGCTCCTTGCGGAGCGCCATGTACTGGGTGTAAGGGACGTTGAAACTCCGGGCCTTGCCCAGCGATAGCTCCACCGTGCGGGTGGTTACGGTGTCGAGGAAACGCCGGTCATGGGACACGAGCATCAGCGCGCCGGCGTAGCCCTTCAGGTAGTCCTCTAGCCATTGTATCGATTCGATATCCAGGTGGTTAGTGGGTTCGTCTAGCAGCAGCAGGTCGGGCGCTCTCAAGAGGATCTTTGCGAGCTCTATTCGCATGCGCCACCCCCCGCTCAGCTGGATGGTAGGCTGGTCAAACTGCTCGCGCTCAAAGCCCAGCCCCAGCAGAGTCCGTTCGGCTAGGGCCTCCTCTCGCCCCCCGCCCATTAGGTGGTAGTGGTCTGTGAGGTCGGCCAGCCGCATGGCCAGCCGGTCGTGGTCTTGCGGGCTGCTGCCCTCGGCAGATGCGAGGAGGGCGTTGATCCGCGCGAGCTCCCGCTCTATCGTGTTTAGCTCCTCGAAGGCCTCAAGGGTTTCCCCCATCACGCTCCTGTCATCACGCCGGGCTATATGCTGCGCGAGGAAGCCGATTCGCAGGCCGTGGGGGCGGTTTACCCGTCCTTCGCTCGGCGCCATATCGCCAGCTATCACGTGGAAGAGTGTGCTCTTGCCCGCGCCATTCCGCCCTACAAGCCCTATCCTATCCTGCTGATTCACCATCAGCTGCACATCGCGGAATAGGTCAGTCCCTCCGAAGCTTACCGTTACATTCTCTAGCGATACCATTACGCCTGCTCCTAGCCTTTACCCCCGCGAAGGTACGCCAAATCGGCGAATTATAGCGAAAGTGCGCGTTGCATCCCAGAGTTTTATTATCTTTGCGATATCAGGATGCGTGAATCGGCAGCCTATTTTCAGCGAGTAATACAAATGATTATGAGAATATTCAGGAGCGTATTTTTCATTCTGCTAAGCCTCCTCACCCTGGGCGTGGCGAGCCTTTCGACCTCTTGCAAGAAGGATGAGCCCAGCCAAAAGGAGAATGCAACGCATGTGGTATGGGTGGGCGAGTGGAAGCCCGTGGGGATCTATGTGTATGGGAGGGAGAACATGAAACCATTCCTCCTCACCCTGCGGAATCAGAAGGAAGGGCAGGATACCCTTAAGAGCAGGGTTTTCCCCTTCATCAAGGGCCTCGTGGTTAGCAAGGGAAGCCAGGAGAAGGTATTCGGCACTCTGACAGACAGGATGATAGCGAAGGACAATGAGAGCGCGGTGAACTTCTGCGACCTTTTCGCGAATGCGGTGTGGAATCTGAAGGGGGATGGGACCTATGAAATCACGGGGCTTGCGGGCGTTTCGGATCCCGTGGCTGGCTCTTGGAGCGAGACCGATAAGCGGGTGCTATTGAGCGGGCCCACGCCAGTTCTAGAGGGGAAATACCAGGAGGCGATTTGCGGGGCGCTATCATCCATCATGCTCGATAGGCAGGTGGAGCTGACGTGGGCTGAGGAGCTGCAGATGCACAAGGATCGGGGCATTCCCAAGGTGCTTCTCCTGCAGACCAGCTGGAGCGTTTTCATGCCCATGCTGGCGGCCTACTATGAGAAGCAGGGCGAGAAGAACCATGCGGCAACCCTCCGGAAGGTGGCAGAAAAGTATGGGTATATTGAGCTCTCGGTGCTTTTCTACAAGCGGCTCGATGGGCACTTCTAGCCCGGGGGGGCACTCGTTGATTTTTCTAGGTAAGGGGCAATTAAACGTTTGATTATCAACCATGAGATTATCCCATTCATTCATTTCAGTCTTGCTATGCGTGGCTGTAGCGGGCGGCATTTCTCTTACATCGTGCAATAAAGATGAGAGGCCCCCTGAAACCTTCACTGCGCACGGGCGCTGGCTGATTACCCGCCTGGAGTACAAGGTGGAGGGTGAGGGCTTTTCTATAGATCTGAGGAGGAAAGAAAAGGGCATGGCCTCGCTAAAGCCCACCCTCGAGTGGCTAAAGACGAGCCTCTCGCTTACCCCGGCCAAGCAGCAGGAGCTGGCGAGCAGCATGGAGAAGATTTTGGATATTACGGCAGAGAGTTTCGCACACGGACTCGTGTACCACCTGATGGCCGATGGGGAGGTGGTGGTGCCCAGGGTGTTTGGGAAGATCAACCGGCTGGGCGGCACATGGAGCGAAACCGATGCCGAGGTGCGGGTGAAAACGAATACTCCCGAATTGGCACCAGAAATTTCACAAGGGCTCGCGAAGAGCCTCCTCTCCCTGCTACTGGGGTGCGATATGGTGCTTGTGAAGTCTGATGGGCGGCTCTTCTACACCATCACCTTCGAGCAGATACTCGCCCCCCTCATCGCAGAGTACGGGAAGCCTGCAGCAGGCGAAACCGCCGCGCAGAAGGCCGAGCGCGAGCAGATGCTGAAGCGCCTGAAGGATTTCGGGCAGAAATACGGGGCAACCCCGGCAGTAATAACCCTCGAGAGGGCGTAGCCTGCGCGCAGAACCCCTGTAGGCCGGGTTTTGCATTCGCTCCCCCCACCTACCTGCTCTACACCATCGCCGTACCAACCAAAGAC
>LIIK01000039.1 GCA_001421095.1 Candidatus [Bacteroides] periocalifornicus
CCAACAGCAAAAGTAATACAAAAATGGTCCTCATGAAACGGGATCGTTGAATTATTCCCCCATTCCCGCAATGGGGAGGTAAAAAACCTGAATGAATACCGTTACCATAAATCGTCCCTGCGCCCTAAGATCCCGAGATCCACGTAGGGGCAGGCCGAAAGTTGCCTGCCCATTTTTCTCTCTCCATGCCTACCCTTTTTTCCCTCTCCATGCTCGCCCATTCTCTTCCCCATGCCCGCCATCTGCCCCCCTGACAGATGGTCTCTGCGCCCGCCGCTGCCATTAATAACCTGCCCTCTCCCTCCCCATCTATACGACGCGGCACGCCGCGTCGCTACCTCCTTCGAGAGCCCTTAGTTATCTGATTATAAGCTTTTATCTATAAAAGAAAAAGAACTTCCCCAAAAGCGAAACCCCACATTGCGTGCCTCTACCTGCAGCAAAAACGATTGCAGCCCTTCGTGTAGAAAGCGCACCCACGCTCCGCCGCATAGCCCCCATGCCACCGGCTCGCCCGCACGCATCCAACGGTACGGCTAGATCTTGCTCTCCACGCTCTGCACCTTGGCCTGCATCCGCCCCATCGGGCTCTGCTTGATATCGAAGGTGGCTGTGCAGTAGACCCGGGTGCAATCCTCGGCCAGCGCATCGTAGGAGGCCTGCAGCACGCGCAGCGCCTCGGCCATCGTCTCGGTCTCCACCACCGTGCTCATCGGCCCAAGCTGGCTCTGGAATCCCAACGCCCGTATGGCTCGCTCCACCCTGGCCACATAGGGCGAGATGCTCGTCCCCTTGTCCGTGGGGAAAATCGCAAAGTTCACCAGTACGCTCATGGCTCTCTATCGGTTTTATTCGCTCTCCTGCTAATTCTCAAAACTACAGCCCAATCCCCCGTCCTACACGCCCCAACCGCGATGCGGAAGGGTCAAATCGCGACGCGGATTGGATTAATACCTCAACGCGGATTGGTTAAACCGCGACGCGGCACGCCACGTCGCTACTAAGACCGCGAAAACGGCCCGTTCTCCATTCTCATTCCTATCTCAATCCTATATAAACATACGGCGGGTGGATACCCATCCAATCAGTCCCTTGCGCTCGCCCCCAATTCCTCTCCCCGATAGTAAAACGCTGCACACCCCCTATTCCGTCTGTTGGGCGAAGTCTATTGTGAAATCGTACTCCCAATTCGCCCGTACCTTCACTGCGCTCTGCCCCTTCTCATCGCGGAAGTAGCGCACCTCCTCGGGCTGGCGATGCTCGAAGTAATCGCCCGTATCCCAGCGCCCATTGCCATTGGCATCGTGCACCAGCCTGACACCGTAAGAGCCTGGGTCCACGTAGTCTATCACCACGGGGCTAGCATCCCCATCCAGCGCGCCCTGCCGCTTGAGCTCCCGTTTCGCATCTGGGGTTACCAGCTGCACCAGGCAACCCGCAGGCGCATTCGCCAGGCGCACCCGCACTATGCTATAGCTACTCGGGCGGGCGGGCTGCACCTCGAGGCTGACGGTATCGTTCGTCCGTCCCCAAATATCGGTAAAAGCCCCTGGCAGCAGGTAGATCCTATAGCGCTTCTCAGCCTGCCAAAGCGCAGCGATGTCTAGCCTGCGAGGGCGCACGGTATAGCGGAATAGCGAGAATGGGGTATCGGTAGAATCTGGCAGCTGCAGCAGACGGATCTTGGTGCTATCGAGCGCTGCGTATTCATCGGTTTCCACCGCTACGGTGTCGGTGGGGAATGCCACCGAGGGGTTCCTCATGGCCATCCGCACCCCAAGCGCACGATCAATCGATCCCCCGCCAGCTCGTCCCCCCTCTCGCTGCTGTTGCTTTCCTGCCTTTTTGCCAGCATCCTCGCCCTTTCGCTCGGGCTCTGGCTTCACCCTATGCACCATCCACAGCGTGTCGACCCGGGGGGTTAAGTGCCGCGTCGAATCGCTCACCATGTAGGAAAAGCGCACCCGGAGTGAATCCGTTTTGGCCAACACGGTGTCCAGCAGCCAATAGTTCACCGTATCGCCCCTTAGCTCCAGCACTTGGCCTGTCTCCGCACGCCCCACCATGGAGAGCCCAAAGAGCGTGTCGACCCGCTGGGAAAAGATGAACGACAGGAGATTTGGCCTAGTACGCACGCCCCGCAGGAATTTCTGGTTCGGCCAACGCTGCGCAAACACCATGAGCCGTGTGCCGCTGGCGTGCACCGCCGAGGTGAGCGAATCGCGCAGCCTATCGGCTAACGGCTGCACCGAGTCTGCCACCTCCGCGCCTCCAGTTTCCTTGGTGGACTCCGCCGGGCTATGCCCATCCTTTGCGAATGCCCGAACAGAATCGCGCGCCACCAGCAGGCGTGCCAACCGCTCCTCTATCGCGGGCTTCCCCTGGGCGCGCACCACGCTGTCTGCAAAGGCTATAGGCTCAGAGGGATCATCCCAAATGAGCGTGGCGTTCTTCTCCACCAGGGCGAATACCTTGAACGGCCCTGCTGGGAGGTTGGTGAAGTGGAACTCCCCCTTGGCATCGGTGCGGGCCACAAAGTCCGGACGCACATGCAGCGGTAGCGAATCGGCATCCTGGCGGTAGAGGAGCACCATAGCCCCCTCCACCGGGCTATGCAGCAGGGCATCGTGGGCCACGCCCCATAGCTCTAGGGAATCGAGCCGGGCGCCCGTGCCAAAAACGTACTCGTACCGCCCCAGCGGATTCCCCTCGGTGAGGTCGGCTATCGACTGCCCAAAGCGGACGGTGTAGGTAGCGTCTGCCGGGAGCGTGTCGGTAAAGCGCACCTCCAGCGACTTCCCCTTCAGCATCGGCTGCACGGGATACCGTAGCGGTGGCGATACCACTATCTGCTTGCTGGCATCCACCAGCTTCACGTACTCGTCAAAATAGATCCGGAACCGCTGCCCCCTGAACCCAGTGCTCCCGTTCTCAGGCACAGCGCGCACCACCCGGGGAGGCTGCACGTCTTTCTCGCCGCCCACCGGCGCTACCACCCGTGCGCAGGCCCCCAGCAGCAAGCCAGCCAGCAGCGCCCAGAACAGCCGCCGCAAAATCGATAGCAATCCTTCCATTTACAGGGGCAAATGTACATTAAATTCCGCGAATGGTACCCCTAGAACCCGTTTTTTATCCGCGCCCCCGCCCAATAAAGACCTCGCAAAAATCACATGAACGACGCGGCACGCCGCGTCGCTACTAAGACCCCAATACCTCTGAAAAGCTCCAGTAAATGATGCGGTGCAATGCGCCGGTTACCTGGGCAGCGCAGGGGGCGTGGGATTGTGCCAGCCTCGCGCCGACGCCTTTTCGCGAACTATTCTGCCAGCTACCTCGCACCCACCATCCCTACACCTTCGCCGTACCATCGCCGTACCTGGGCCGCTTCATGTTCGGATTTCGCCACGAAATCCGAGGATGCACTAGAGGAGGTACGGCGAAGGTACGGCGTTGGTACGGAGTTGACCCCAAGATACCCCCTTCACCGTCGCGGAAATGCTGAAAGCGCCTACGGCGCTGCGCACCCGCCCGGGCCAGCCCTCACGGGCAATTTGGCATTGGGGGGATTTTTCCTTACCTTTGCCGCGACGTATTTCGAGGGTTAAGGACAGCGGCGCAAGGGGCGAACGGGGTGCGTGCGTACGGGAGGAACGCCAATGGATGATATCAAGGTTCTCTTTGTAAACCAAGAGATTGAGCCCTATGTAGTAGGAACGCAGATGGCCTCGGCCGGGCTGAAATTGCCACAGCAGGCTATGGCGCTGGGCTATGATGTGCGGACCTTCATGCCGAAATTCGGGGTGATCAACGAGCGGCGCAACCAGCTCCACGAGGTGATACGCCTCTCTGGGCTGAACCTCGTGATCGCGGGGGCAGACCACCCGCTCATCATCAAGGTGGCATCCCTGCAGTCGATCCGGCTACAGGTTTACTTCATTGATAATGAGGATTATTTCCTGCGCCGCGGAATATTCCACGACGAGCTGGGGTTGCCCTACTCTGACAATGACGAGCGGGGCTTCTTCTTTGCCAAGGGGGTGCTGGAGACGGTGAAAAAGCTGCGCTGGATACCCGATATAATCCACTGCAACGGCTGGTTCACCTCCTTCATCCCGCCGCTGGTGCGCACGCTCTACGGGGGCGAATCGCTCTTTGGTGGGGTGAAAATCCTCTACACCCTCTACGACGATACGCCCGATGAGCCCATAGGGGCCAACCCGTACAACACCCTGGGCGCGCTGAAGATAACGCCCGAGGAGCGCGAGGGCATGCGCGATGCCGACCACGCCGCCCTCTGCCGGCTGGCCATACGCTACTCCGACGCGGTGGGCAAAGGCGAGATCGGCCTAGACCCCGGGCTGATAGCCTACGCGCAGGGGCTGGAGCGCCCCCTCTACGATCTCCACTCCGAGGAGCAGGTGCAGGCGGCCTACCAGAGCCTGATGGGGTAATAGGAGGGGCTGTGCACGATTTCACCAATCCCATTTTACATACTTAACGTGGGCGCTATCTCGATTCTTAAAAATATTTCATTGTGTACTTCCACAATGCAGAAGATTTTCACTTGCGAGCAAAGACGGGATTCTGAAATTCACTTCTACGCTGCATTCCTGATTCTCTGCTCTTCTAACAAAGAAAAATGATTTATACCCGATACAATGAATCTTTTCGGAAACACCATGCGGAGCATCCACATTTTCCTTACCCTTACCCTGGCAGGCCTTGCGCTCACGCTGGCCAGCTGCGACCGAGAGCGGCAGGAGTTCGGGAATGAGTTCGCCGAGGAATCGGGGAAACTCCACCTACGGCAAGCCATCTCGCGGGAGATGATCGCCTTCACCGACACCGTGCTCGTCCCCCCCACCAAGAACTTCAGCAAGGCCACGCTGGGGGAGCTGCACGACGCCACCTTCGGCACCACCTCGGGGGTATTCGCACAGACGCTGCAGCCCGCCTCTTACGATTCCATCGTGTTCAACGACCAATCCCACGTAGACAGCGCCTTCTTCAGCTTCCGCATCTCCCGTGGGCTGGGGAACTCGCCCCTCCGTGTAAGGGTATCGCAGCTCCCCCGACGGCTAAGCACGGGCGATGGCGACGTAGCCGATTCGCTGTACGCCGGGGGGCGCATCATAGCCGAGGGCACGGTGGCCGCAGGGGAGCAGCTGGTGAAGCTGCCGCTGGCTGCCGACTGGGTGCGCGCATTCCTCACCGGGGCGGTGGGCCGCACCCAAAAGCCCGCCAGCTGGACTGACTACTTCTACGGCGTGCGGGTAGAGGCTGTGCGCGTGAATGCCTCCGATGCGGGGCGGCTCGCCGTGTTCACCGCGGGGGTGCCGGGGAATGGCCTCCACCTCTACTGGCACAACGACCAGAAGGCCGGGGTGCTGGAGGTGCTGTCTAAAGACAAGAATGCTGGGTACGCCGCGCTGAACCGCGATTTCAGGGGGAGCCGCATGGGCCAACTCCTCACCGAGGATTCTGCCCAGCAAAACCGCACGGGCAAAGCCTACATCACCAGCGGTGGCGGCGCGCGGCTCGTTATCGACTTCAGCCCCCTAGTGGCGCAGTGGAAAGACTCTATGCCCCTGTCGCTCAACCGGGCTGAGCTACGCATCCCCCTCGCCGCCGACAATGCCGCCTACGGCGACACGCTAATATCGCAGCTCCACGCATGGACAAAGAACGGCACCACCTATACTCGCACCGAGGAGGAGCGCAAGAGCGAAGCCATATACGACGGGAAGTATAACCGTAACCGCGGCTACTTCTCCCTGAACCTCACCACCACCATGCAGGCTGTGCTCATGGGGATGATCCCGGAGAACAAACTCTACCTATTCCCCGATAACAATAGCAACGGCATTGGGCGCTCGGTGCTAGCAACCCCGCTAGCCAGCGGCCAGCCCATGGAGCTAGTACTCACCTACACAAAACTGTAATCGGCATGGTGATGCGGCAAAAGCCCCAGGCGCAACGCTGCATCGCCACCACCCCCTACCAGATCGAGCGCGTATCGTTTCAGGATTCTCAGCATGGGGTAGCCCCCCGCCCGCTCATGGCTAGGCAGATAGCGACTGAAGAACCGCTTTCTAGAGGCGGGCGGGCTGCCCTCTTCGCACGGTAGGTGGTGCACAACCTCCTCCCCGAAACAGGAGAGACGCCCCCCATGCGAACAGGGGGAAACAGCGAGCTGGAACGGAGAATGCCCAGCAAAAGATGAACCATAACACCATCATTCCATGTGCGGCATAGTGGGTTACATAGGCTACAGGGAGGCCTACCCGATAGTGATAGAGGGGCTACGCAAGCTGGAGTACCGGGGGTACGATTCGGCCGGGGTGGGCATCATGGGCAAAGAGCTCACGGTAATCAAGACCAAGGGCAATGTGGACGCCCTGGTGGCCAAGGTAGGGCATCCGATGCCACAGGGACGCCTGGGTATAGGACACACCCGCTGGGCAACCCACGGCGAACCCACCGATGTGAATGCGCACCCGCACACCTCTATGCACGGCCATTTTGTGCTGGTGCACAACGGGATCATAGAGAACTACGCCGAGCTAAAATCTAAGCTGGAGCACCGGGGGTACACCTTCAAGAGCGAGACCGACACCGAGGTGCTGGTGAATCTCATAGAGTACATCTACCTCAGGGGCAAGGTAACGCCAGAGATCGCGGTACGCCTAGCGCTATACAAGGTGGTGGGGGCCTACGGTATCTGCGTCTTCTCGCCCGATGAGCCCCGCACCCTCATAGCCGCCCGGCTGGGAAGCCCGCTGGTGGTGGGGGTGGGCGATGGCGAGTACTTCGTGGCCAGCGATGCCACGCCCATTGCAGCCCACACCCAGAGCGTGATCCTGATGAACGATGGCGATGTGGCCATAATGAATGACGAGGGGCTGGAGCTGAAAACCATACGCAACGAGCGGCTAAAGCCAGAGGTGAAGCTCATCGACTGGGATGTGGAAGACACTGACCTCGGGCACTTCGAGCACTACATGCTCAAGGAGATCTACGAGCAGCCGAAAAGCATCCGCGACACCTTCAGAGGACGGGTGAATGCAGAGCAGCACATGATAAAGCTCGGCGGGCTTCTCGACGTAATGCCTCGGCTCAGCGATGCGCAGCGGATAGTGATAGTGGGGTGCGGCACCTCTTGGCATGCGGGCCTAGTGGGCGAATACCTGCTGGAGGACCTGGCGCGTATCCCTGTGGAGGTGGAGTATGCCTCAGAATTCCGCTACCGAAACCCCATACTCACCCCAAACGATGTGGTGCTGGCCATAAGCCAAAGCGGCGAAACGGCCGACACGCTGGCCGCTATCCAGCTGGCCAAGCACAAGGGGGCGCTGGTGCTGGGGATCTGCAATGTGGTGGGCTCTAGCATCTCTAGGCAGACCAACGCTGGGGTATACACGCACGCAGGCCCTGAGATCGGCGTGGCCTCCACCAAGGCCTTCACCGCCCAGGTAACGGTGCTGGCTATGCTCGCGAGCCTACTGGGCTACAAGCGCGGCCACCTTAGCGAGGAGCAGCACCACGAGTTCATCTGCGGGCTGCTAGAGGTGCCAGACAAGGTGGAGCATATACTCCAGAGCTCCGACCTCATAAAGCAGGTGGCGCAGCAGTACTACCAGGCGACGAACTTCCTCTTCCTGGGGCGGGGCTATATGTTCCCGGTGGCACTAGAGGGGGCGCTTAAGCTCAAGGAGATCTCCTACATCCACGCGGAGGGCTACCCCGCGGCTGAAATCAAGCACGGGCCCATTGCCCTGATAGATGAGTACATGCCTGTGGTAATCCTAGCCCCGCGCGATAGAAGCTACGAGAAGGTGGTGAGCAATATCCAAGAGGTGAAGGCCCGGCACGGCAAGGTGATTGCCATAGTAACGGAAGGCGATACCGTGGTGCGGGAACTGGCTGACTACTGCATAGAGATACCGCAGTCGCTCCCAGTAGTGGAGGCGCTGCTGGCGGTGGTGCCACTCCAGCTGCTATCATACCATATCGCGGTGCTGCGTGGCTGCAATGTGGACCGCCCCCGCAACTTGGCAAAATCGGTAACGGTAGAATAGGGGTACTGCAAAACTAAACGACGCGGCACACCGCATCGCCACGATCCTTGGTAAATGGTATCAATTGATTAACAGCAATTTACCCACTAGAAGCAGGATACCCTCCCTAAAAGATTGAACCCACAGGGGACTTTTGCAGGGGACCCGCGCTAGGAATCTTTAGGCGCGCGTAAACCCGGAAATCGCGGAGGAATTCCAGAAAGATTTTGGCGGCACGAAAAAAGTAGCTACCTTTGTGCCGCCTTTCGGGAGTACGGAGGCGCACGGTTCGTAGCTCAGTTGGTAGAGCACCTGACTCTTAATCAGGGTGTCGAGGGTTCGATCCCCTCCGAACCGACAGGGAAAGCGTAGAGATTTCGGTCTCTGCGCCTTTTTTTGTACCTTTGCCCACGGGCGAACCAATCAAAGAGGGCTGCGCATGAAAAGGCTAATCCTAGAGAATTTCCGGTGCTTTGAGCGCTTTGAAATCGAATTCAAGCCCGGGATCAACCTGCTGGTGGGCGATAACGCCTCGGGGAAAACCTCGCTGCTATAGTAGCCGTGATCTACTTTCCCAAAAGCGGATCGGGTGGCTAGGAGGGCAGCACATCCACTAGCTAAACCTCAATTCAAACCCCTCAGCCCTAATCCTTTCTGCCGATATAGCGTTCCTCTGGAACAAGACTCTGCAAAAATCACAGTAACGACGCAGCACGCTGCGCCGTTACTGTCTNCGAGAAATGGAAGTGATTGATTAAAACCTATTTATTCGCAAGAAGAGGAAAGCCTCCCTGTAAAAGATTAAAACCATACGGGACTTTTGCAGAGGTCTCAGCGCACTCCTTCTTCTGGTAATTATCCCACAATCCCGAAATTTTTCTACCTTTGCCACTAATTAAAATGGATACAAATGAGTATACGTCTGCTCGTAGGGCTGCTCTTCTTCATCGCAGGGCTGCTAATAGCCATCTGGGGTGTGCACAGCACCCGTAGAGCGTACCGACGGAAGAGCCATTTTGGACGCGCTACCCCCCGCACCCGTGGGCTGGTGCACCGGGGACGATTGCTGGAACGTTGCCCCGATATTCAGTCCCTGAGCCGGCGTGATCGGAGCCGGGTAGAGGCCATGCTCCGCCTCCTCTTTGAACATGCGCTCGATGGACAGGAACTCTCAGCTCGCACCGTGGCCGAGCAGCTGGGCTACAGCCTAAAGCGAACCGTGGCCCTGGGCGACATCCTCCGACGACAGGGACTCCTGGATGCGGACAGCTGGACGCTCACATCGAATGGCGAGAGCTGCGCGGTGTACGTTATCCGCAAGCACCGCCTGCTGGAGACCTACCTCTCCGAACGGTCTGGTATTCCCCCGGAGCAGTGGCACTTCGAAGCCCAACGGCAGGCAACCCGAGACAACCCGGAAGAGCCTGAATGGATCGCACGGCAGCTGGGATTTCCCCGCTACGACCCCCACGGCGACCCTATACCCTCAGAATTCGGCGATATCCCCCCGGTGAAGGGTGAGCCGCTCGGCATTCTACGCACTCCCCCAGGGCTCTACGAGATAACGCACATGGAAGATGAGCCTCCAGAGATCTACCAAGAACTCCTGGATATGGGCCTGTTCCCCGGCGCGATAATAGAGGTAGAAAGCCAAGATGCCCCCTCCCATGAGCCCAGCGGCTCAACGAAGGCCAGCAAGCCCCACCCAGCGGATTCCAGGAGGCCTGCCTACTACCTCCCCCTCCGCTTTGAGGATCGGCACTACCAGCTCTCGCCCCTTCAGGCCCGCCAGCTCACGGTACGCCCTACAGAGGAGAAGCCCGAAGACCAGATAACACGCCTCTCAATGCTCACTATCAACCGCACAGCAGAGGTCGTGGGAATATCGGGCGCCTGCCGAGGTCCTAACCGCAGGCGGCTGCTGGATCTCGGATTTGTACGAGGCAGCAAGGTGCGTATCGACCTCGTAAGCCCACTAGGCAATCCGACCGCCTACCTCATCCGCGGCACCAGCATTGCGCTTAGGCGCGACCAAGCCTTCCAGATCCAAGTTCGCCTAATCCCACAGAGCCAGTCCCAACAAACCCCAGAGTGATACGGCAATGAACCATAAGACCCAATCGAATTGCCCCAACGGGAACTGCCAGTCATCCCACATCTACCGTCTAGGGACGCGCGCTGGCGATGCCGACTACACCATAGCCCTGGCAGGCAACCCCAACACGGGCAAAAGCACGATATTCAACGCCCTCACTGGGCTAAAGCAGCACACTGGGAATTGGCCGGGAAAGACCATAGCCAAGCTAGAGGGGGGATTCCGCTACGGTGGGCATAAATACCGACTGGTGGATCTGCCTGGCACCTACTCGCTCCTCTCCACCAGCGAGGATGAGGAAATTGCACGCAATGTGATACTCTTCTCTCGCCCAGCGGCTACCGTCATAGTGGCCGACGCTACCCGTCTGGAACGGAACATGAACCTCATACTCCAGATCGGGGAGATTTCAAGCCGCTGCATACTGTGCCTCAATCTGCTCGATGAGGCTCGGCGAAATAGGGTGCACATAGACCTCCGCGCGCTGAGCAAACGCCTAGGCATGCCTGTAGTAGGCACTAGCGCCCGAAGTGGCGAGGGAATCCCCGCGCTGCTGGCTGAGATAGACCGGGTGGTCCACGAGGATGATGCCACATGGCAACACGCCCGCTTTGAACTTCCACCCCGCGAGGAGAAGCTTGTGGTGGGTTTCACTCAGCGGCTCGAATCCATAGTTCCCGGGCTTCCCAATGCACGTTGGCTCACTCTTCGGCTCTTCGACGGCGACCCTGTAGTGCGGCACTACTTCACCAGCGGAGAGATCTCTGAACTCACGCCTGGGGTTCAACCTCCAGACCCCTCTACCGTAACCTCCCTGCTAGACGAGATAGCTAAGGCCAGCAACACACTGGGGGCTAAACTCCAAGATACGGTATCGGAGGCCATCTACAGCACCGCAAACCGCATATGCAGCGAATGCGTGACCTACGGGTACGAGAATGGTAGGGCGCCGTTCGACGTGAAAATTGACCGGATTGTAACCAGCCGTAGGTGGGGATTTCCCATCATGCTGGTGCTGCTAGGCGCGGTACTGTGGATCACGATAGTCGGGAGCAACTATCCCTCGGGATTCCTGAGCTGGCTGCTAGTAGATACCCTCCACCCCTGGCTGGTAGAGCTGGGGCATACTGCGCATTTCCCCGGGTGGCTAACCGGTTTTCTGTTCGATGGCGTGTACCTTGCTACCGCATGGGTAGTGGCCGTGATGCTCCCCCCTATGGCGATATTCTTCCCCCTATTCACACTGCTGGAGGATTTCGGCTACCTGCCAAGGGTGGCCTTTAACCTCGACGAACTCTTCAGACGCGCTGGGGCGCACGGCAAGCAGGCCCTCACCATGACTATGGGGTTCGGGTGCAATGCTGCGGGGGTAGTGGCCACGCGCATCATCGATAGCCCACGCGAGCGGCTCATTGCCATCATTACTAACAATTTCAGCCTCTGCAACGGGCGATGGCCCACCCAGATCATGATCGCCACACTCTTCCTCGGCGCGCTAGCCCCAGCCGCGCTCCAAGGGACAGTAGCCATGGGGTCTGTGGTCATCATAGCCCTGCTAGGTATTGCATTTATGTTCTTGGTATCTTGGGCTTTAAGCCGAACGGTACTCCGCGGACAGGTCTCCACCTTTCACCTTGAACTTCCGCCCTACAGGCCCCCGCAGCTCTGGCGAACCATCTACACCTCCCTCATCGACAGGACTATCATCGTGCTAGGGCGGGCTGTAACCTTTGCCATCCCGGCTGGAGCCCTCATCTGGCTAAGCTGCAATATCACCATCGGTGGCGAATCTATAGCAAGCTACCTCATCCGCTGGCTCGATGCGCCCGGCATGATAATGGGGCTCAACGGGGTGATCCTGCTTGCCTACATCCTGGCAATCCCCGCCAATGAGATCGTTATCCCCACGGTACTCATGCTGATAGTACTGACCACGGGGGTACATGGGTTGGGAGCTGGCGCCGGAGTGATGTTTGAAGACGAGGGGGCAATGCAAACCCTCTTCCACGCCAACGGGTGGACGCTCCTCACTGGCATCAATCTCATGCTCTTCTGCCTGCTGCATAATCCCTGCAGCACCACCATATACAGCATTTACAAGGAAACCAAAAGCGCAAAATGGACGGCTGTGGCCTCCCTAGTCCCCCTGGCACTCGGTGTTGTGGTGACAATACTCGTTGCCTCCATCTGGAGACTATTCGCCTAGCCATTCAATGATAACCTAGCATGAAAAAGGCAATCCACACTCTCTGCCCCCTCCTCGTATTCCTAGGGGGCATAGCGCTGTCGCTCTACGGATGCAGACCTTCGGGCAACATTATCCCTACAGCACCATTCGAGACCATAGTGTACCAAGCGCTGGTAGCCAATGGAATCGCCACGGAGGTAGACTCCATCAGCTCGGCCATAGCCGAACGGAGGATCGATCTCTACTCTGGCATCTACCAAGCCCATGGATACACCCAGGCGCAAATGGATTCCACCTTGCGCTACTACGGCCAGCACCCCGAAGAGCTCGACAAGATACTCGACCACGTGGTGGCCAGAATCCAGGAGCAAATGGCGAAACTCAACGCTCTCGACAGCGTAAAAACGCCCTCAGACAGCGCTACTCTAGAGCTAATATCGCTCCCTGTTCTTGACTAACCGCACACCTCTCACACACACAGGAAGCTCCACCTTCCTATGTGAAAAGGGGCGGGAGTCCGAACACACCTGCGGTATCCTCTCTCCATGGCGCTGCGCTAGCCACCCGCAGGCAGCAGCACCGTAAATTCTCTCTGCCCTCCAGCGCAATGGAGGGCAGAGTTTTTTGTGTGCGTTCTGTTCCCCAGCGAAGAAGCCCGCTGGGAGAGTCATCAGATCCGTTTTCTGGTAGTGATTGCCCCGTTAATTTTCTGTATATTATGATTAAAATCAGCAACTTTCAATGATTAGAACGCATGGCAACACCGAGATCTATTCTGCTCATATGAATTGTTAATCAGGCCCGCAAAATCCATGCGAACGTCAATAGACTGCACAGCAATCCCAGAATGATTGACTAGCTTTGCTGGGCGAAAGAACGCCAAAGTCTAAACGAAGTTAGCCCAATTTTCAGCACACATAACACTGATAGCCATGCAGATAAGACGTATAGCAGCGCATCAGCTACACACCCAAACTGGCGAGGTGCTCCCCTATGGCGGTGTGGCCATAGCCGAAAATGGCGAGATTCTCGAAATCTTCCAGCTCGAGGCAGCCAACCCGGAACGAGAAGGCGTGGAATTCTACAACGGTATTCTCACCCCAGGCTTCGTGAATGCGCATACCCACATGGAGCTCAGCTTTTTCAATGGTGTGTTCGTACCTGGCGGCTCTATGGTGGCCTTCCTCCGCCAAATCGATTCGCTCCGTATAGACATTGACCAGCAGGTGATAGATAAAGCGCTGGCCGATGCCTATGAGATACTAAAACGTGATGGGCAGGTAGCCTACGCAGATATCGGCAATGCGGCAGACACTGTTCCCTTCAAGCAGCATGAGGATTTCGATTCGATAAGCTTTGTGGAGGTATTCGGCGCAAACCGCGAGCTGGCAGATAGTGCCTGGCAGACCGCTGGAAGGGTAATGGAACGCTTCCGTGCCGCGGGAATCACCCAAGCTTACTTCACACCGCATGCGCCCTACTCAGTCGGGCGAGAGCTGTGGGATTACCTAATGCCAGAGCTGGAGAAAGCGCCCATCCTCTCGCTCCATTTCATGGAAACGGCGCAAGAGGTAGAATTCATGAATTCTGGCACTGGCGCTATGGATAACCTTTACCGCAACGTATGGAAACGGACGGTGAACATCCCTAGAATAGATGAGGTGATGGCGCATCTCGCGCACCTAGGGAAGCTTGGTAAGCGTATGCTACTCATCCATTGCGTTGCGCTGAGCCAAGCCCTCATGCAGCAAGTGAAATCCGTAGCCCCAAACGCCGCAATAGTGCTTTGCCCTGCCAGCAATCTGTTCATTGAGGGCCGCATGCCAAATATCCCCCTCATGCTGCGTGAAGGCATGCCCCTAGCCATCGGCACTGATAGCTACTCTAGCTCTCCCACCCTCTCCCTACTCGACCAGCTACGGATAGTAAACGATTACTACCCAGAAATTCCTCTCTCTACCCTTATAACTATTGCCACCAAGGGGGGAGCCGATGCCTGCGGATTCTCTGATCTCGGGCAGCTACGGGTCGGTTCTCGCCCTGGGCTTAACCTCCTTGAGGGCAAGGGGCTACTGCAAGGTTCGCTAGCCCACGCCACTGTGCGCCCCCTGGCCAATCGTAAAGGGTGGACCGCCTGATCACCAAACGAACGCCACCGCACCCGTAGGCGGAGGAACGCTACAACCTGGCGCGGGGGAGCTTTTCACGGCATCAGATTCCCAAACGACTGGAACGACGGACTTTCCTCCGCATATTTCTCCTAACTATTAAGCTATTCAATAATATTGCTGTTCGGTAAAACTTTTAGGGCATGAAAAAAATAGGCTGACACTTCCAGCGAGGTGTCAGCCCTATTGGCTACCTGTGTTTTTGGTGTAAAAATATTGCTGCTCGTAAAGCTTCTCATAAGCGACGCACACGCCACGCCGCTACGGTCTTCGATTTAATTGAATTGCTTGATTAAAAGTTATTTACACGAAAATAGGGGAAAGCCTCCCATAACGGATTGAACCCATACGGGGCTTCTGCAGAGGCCTCAATAGAGGGCATTCTTTTAGGATTTCGCCACAAATAAAAACGGTTGGGGTCGATGTATATGCCCATCGACCCCAACCGTTCTAGGTTAAAGCCTCTCTACCGAAATTACTCTATCCTTTTCTATATCCCTCTCTTGTCTAGCATTATAGCTAGATTTTCGCCTCGCAGGAAATATCCGCAATAGTGGACGGCTTCATATTCTTGCGGGGATTACTCTGCAGGGAGGCTAAAACCCCATGTGGATTCGCAAGAAACCCAATACGCCCTGCATGCATCCTACGGTTGCTCGAAGAAGAAGGCGTTCAGCTCATAGATATCATCAGGTGTAAAGTCCGACCTCCCAGTGAAGTAATCATCTATCGCCTTCAGTATTTCATCGTAGGATATGTACCCATCTCCATCGAGATCTACGCTTTGGAACTTGCTAGGAATACCCTGTTCTGCAAAGCGATAACGCCTGTTCCAAATGCGCGAAACCGGCTGCATCTTCGCCTTGCTACGCTCTACTGGGGGCGGATTCAGTGCTGGCAGAGACCTTTCCTTATCGGAAAGCAGACGTCCTTCATCATCCACTGGCTGGCCTTTCTCCGTATAAGTCTCCTTGTCTAGATAGTCGGGTACTCCATCTCGATCCCTATCCACGGGGCAACCGACCGAGTCGACAGCAACACCCTCAGGAGTATCGGGGCATTCGTCGTAAATATCGAATACACCATCATTATCCTGATCGCTCATAAAGACCTCATAGTCAAAGTCAATATCTACAAACTCTCTATCAACTATGAACGATTCGGCCTGCGAGAACATATCCAGATGGAACTGCAACCCTGTATAGGCGTACATATCATGCCACGGCGAGCTTTTCTGCCCGTAGAGCTTGGCCACATTGGCATCATAACCATCTAGCAGATCGGTAAGCGTGTACCGAATGGAGGTGAAGAACCGTAGCCAAGTTCGGTCGCTCAAATAAAAATCGACCCCTGCCTCTAAGGGAAATACAGCTGATACTGGAGGGAAGCTCTTGAGACCGTAGATGTTCATCTTCTTCATATCGGTCTCGAACGACCTATCCATCCTCACAGGCGAGAGAGTGCTTGCCCCCGGGGTTCCTTCAGCCCTCATCCGAATGGTGCCATCGCTCCAAAACCGGTAAAACTGATCGTTGGCATCGAGATAATTCCCCTTAGGCGTATAGACAAGCACACCCGCTCCCAAAGAGACGAATGGGTTGAAATTCTTACGCTTGCCGAAAAGCTGCCAGAAATTGTACTCTGTGCTAAATCCGATCTCGTAGACTTCGGTCTGGAATGCGGTATTCGGATACCATTGCCGATCCCTCACCACAAGTGGCTTGGCATTATTCATCCCGTACGAACGTCCGTAATCAATTCCCTGCAGCCGTCCGTAGAGTACGTAGGCATTAATTTTCAGCTGCTTGCTCTTACCCACTAGGGTAGAGATGTTCACCCTCGCGCCGAAAGTGCCGTCTATAAAATTGGACTTCGGGGATCTTATCTCTCCCAAAGGGTGCAATAGCCCAAACCCAAAAGCCACCACCGGACGCTTCACCGGATCGGCCACTTCCACCTCCTGCTCTAGCATCCGTGCGTAGTAGTCCTCTACATCTTGCGCGCGCAATCCACTCATCCCCAGGAGGAATAGAACCGTGCATATGCAAAGGAGGCGGAGCACCCTGCGGTTTACATTTGCGGTCTGCATTTGCCTAATTGCATGAAATCCCACTCGGTAAAATTGCCCATTCTCACTAAAAACACCCTCTTGATCTTCTGTGCTAACCACGCTTAGCCTCGCCATGATCCGCATCGCAGCTACTTGTACCACTTTTGCGAGGTTATCATCAACGCCTCTTGCACAGTTATACGTTGCCCATTATTGTAGGCTGCGACAAAGGCATCGCGAATCGGAGTGGTATTCCACACCTGCACACGGTAGTCGCGCGCATCCTTATACTCCTTAAAGGAACCCACCGAGTACTTATACCAACCTTCGTGGCGCTCCGTGCGAACATCGGCTCGTAGGGAAAGGTGCTTGAAGTAGCGGTTGATGTTGATCGGTTTATGCCCTGCAGCCACCTGCACCCGGTAGTAGACCCCCTCCTCGGGTGCAAGGAGATACTGATCCATTGAACGGCTCGTTTCCCGAGGCACAAGTCCCCTTCGTCCGCCAGCAGCACGAATTGGGCTGATCCTTTGCTCCTGCACTGGATACTCCCTCCCCCCGGCACTCGTCTCAGGGTGCGTGTAATTCGAGCTGGCCTCTGCCCCTGTAAGCGGATCTAGCTGAACCTGTACCGACTGGACAAGCTGTTCTAGTGCAGCGGCATCCATTTTCCCGAACTCTACATCGCGTTGCGTAATTTTGATCGCCCGCGTAGCTCCAGATTGAACAAAGGAGAATGTCCCTTCTATCGATGGACTTCCCACTGCAACCTTGCCAGCCAACGGCACTAGGCGGTACGAAACGGTGAACATGGGGTCGGGCGGAAGATTCATCCACAGGAATTTGACCACCCCGCCTGTGCAGCTGAAGATGGCATCCTTCGTCTCTATGGGCTCCGCGGTGTAACCCTCTGGGAGCTTTTCCTCTATTTTGGCAAATTTAGTGGCCTCGCCCCGATTAATTAGCAGTCGAACGATGTGATCCTCACTGCCCTCGAGTACCGTTGGCAGCTCGCGTATACAACGAACCTTTAGCTGCGAAGCGTCTAAACTCCGCTGCGCAGGCAATGCCTCCTGGAAGGCAGAAATGTCCAGCCGCTGATCTGCCGCTACTTTCTGGGATGGGCGTATACGTATCGATGCCGCAGCAAGCTGAACATCTTTGCGCTGGTTGCCCCGCACGTAGGAGAATGTCCCCCCCAACGTAAAAGACCCCATAAGCCTTTGATCGACCTTCACTCGATACTTTATCTGAAGATCTGGAGGCGCAGGCAACCTTACCCATATGAAGCGAACCATCCCTTCAGAAAAGCTAAAGTCCGCATTATCAGCCTGTCCTCCTACGGCAGTTAGTCCACGGGGAAGCTGGGATTGAAATCGGGCGAAGCTTTCCAGATCCGACTTTTGCACCGAAATCAACACGTCAAACTCGCTGCCTGCCTCTACCTCGCTAGACACCGACATACGCACCCGTGCGGCATCCCCTGAAAGAAAATTCAGGAAAAGCAAGGCTACACTATAAAATGCTATTAATAAACCTTTTAGCATCGTTATCGTACTCGGGTTCTACTTCTCACCTCTTAGAATACTTAAGGCATCTGTTTCCGCGAAGGTAATATTTTTCTTATTAGATCCCAAATATGCTGTGGATCTTTCTGAAAATTTACCCCCCCGAAACAACACACAGCCTGGCAAGCCTCTCTGTCATCTATAGGAGAATGAACTCCCTCCTAAGAATTCCCGCAGTATCGATGTCGGGGGTATCTCTTCTAAGCCAATAGGGGAAAATACACGTAAAAAACGGAGAAGACGAACGGCCTCCGAATACTCTGGCACGCTATCGGGGACCTCATTAAGTATGGGTTCGGCAAACTGCTTCAGCACCCCAAACTCGTAGGGAAGAGCCGAATTGAACATGATGTCAGCCTCCTCTTGGTAGGGGAATATGTTTTTATCCTCCCCCCTCCGTACACTACCCCACCTGCGAATCGTCTGTATTGCCCCGTAGCTCCGGTAGCGTTGGTCCCGCACCATTCTACGAAGCAGCCTATTATCACTGCTGGCTATACGACTCTGCCCGTCAAGAGAAATCGACGTTAGGGCAGATATGTAGATCTTAAACTTTCTCTCCCGAGGAATCCTATCTGTAAGCAGAGGGTTCAGCCCATGAATCCCCTCCACCACCAGTATACCGTTGGGTTCTAGCTGGAGAAAACTCCCGTCAAAGTAACGCTCGCCCCGCTCAAATGAGAATTTAGGCAGCTCTATCCGCTCGCCTGCCATCAGGGCTAGAAGATCATCATTGAATTTTGCCACATCCAGCGCATCCAGCGATTCAAAGTCGTAATCGCCCTTCTCATCCCTTGGAGTATTCTCCCTATTGACAAAGTAATTATCAAGCGAGAGGGTGTGGGGGCGTAGCCCTGCCACTTGTAGTTGAACCGCCAGTCTTTTGGAAAATGTCGTCTTTCCTGATGACGATGGGCCTGCTATGAGTATCAGCCTGATTAGGTCGCCACGGCTGTGGATTGTATCAGCTATTTGTGCCACCTTCTTCTCGTGAAGCGCCTCGCTTACCTTTACCAGATCGCCGCCCTCGCCTTTCCGCACCCGCAGATTTATGGTGCCTGCATCCTTAATCCCTAGCACTTCCACCCAATCCTGGTACTCGCGGAAAATCTCAAACATCTTATCCTGAATCTCCAATTCCTCCAGGCTTTCTGGGCTTTTCTGCTGAGGTACTCGTAGCAGCATGCCCTGGTAGTACTTTACCAGATCGAATCGCTCAAGGTAACCAGTGGAGGGGACCAATCCCTCTAGGTAGTAATCATACACTCCATCCAGCACGTAGAGCGTAGTGTAAAGCTTTGGACGACTTTGTAGTAAGCGAACCTTTTCTGGATCACCCTGCTGCTCGAATATCGCAATGGCCTCCTCTGTCGTCATCCGCTTGCTTTCAAAGGGTAGATCCCGACCGATAAACTCCCGCATCTTTTCTAATATACTAAAGATCAAGGGATATTCTATCGGTTGCTCATATCCCGAGATCACGCAGTAGTAACCCCGAGAAACAGAATGGCTCACACGTAGCCTGCAGCTAGGCATCACCTCGCGTACCGCCCGCTGCAATAAGAAAAAGAGCGAACGTGTGTACATTCGGATACCTGCAGCATGCGTGATATCTATAAATTCCACCGTGACTGGGATGAGAAGCCGAAGCCGTAAATCGCGCAAACGGTGGTTAACCATCGCCCCAAGCACTGGGTAGGGAAGGTCGATTTGCTGGCTCTTGCAAAACTCTAGCAGCGTCATACCAGGCAACACACTGTACCGACGTGCTGTATTCTCACAAATCACCTCTATCGCCCCGTTGCTCGTTGTTATGCTCTCTTTCATTGCACCTCTATCCATCATCATTGGCAATCTACCTACCAACTGCTTATAAACACCTACTGAAAATACACATTATCATACACCGTATTCATCCCCATCCACCCTATCTAGGCGAACCTCTCCTATAGGATTGGTCGGTCTACACCTGTCGTACAGCCTTTCCAACCTCTCCAGCAATCTCCCCTCTGCCTCTATCGTTGCACCGTAGCCATCATACTGCTCTAGCACATAGTTTACCGTGAGCGTATCAAGAGATTTACCAAGCTGGTACGCCGCATCCTTTCCTGTTTCCCCTACCACCGTGGCCACTAGACGAACATCCGTCATCCAATGGAGCAGCTGCTTGGTCAGCTGGATAGGAAGATGATGCTCAGCAGCTAGCTCATCTGCGCTAAAGGGGCTAAGTCCATCTCGAAATCGGATAGCTATGGTGCTTAGCAGCAGTAAGGAGAGTTCTTTTGTTCGCTTTGGACTGAGATTATGCGTCTCTTCCTCATACACAAAAAGATCCACATTCTGCATGGCATAGGCCAATTGAGCCCCTATCAGCACAATCAGCCAACTCAGCTGCATCCACACTAAAAAGAGAGGGATCGCGGCAAAACTCCCGTAGATCGCATTGTACTTTGAAATCCCGAACTGGAAGTACAGATAGGCCCACTGCGTAACGGCAAAGCCCGAACCTGCCACTAAACCCGCAGTAAGTCCAGACTTCACCCGCACCCGAGTATTAGGCATTACTATGTAGAGAAGCCCTAGCACCAGCGAAACCAACACGTAGGGTGCTAGTCGGAGTAACGACTTCATGTAGGGCGTTACCACGCTGATGAAATCTGCATTCGCTGCCGCCCTGTTAATAGTTGAACGGAGAAGCACGTTAGAGCTACTCGCAGCTATGATAAGTAATGGCGCGATTATCATCATTGAGAGATAATCGCTGAACCGACGCATCCAGCTTCGCGTTAGCTCCACCCCCCAGATAGCATTAAACGATTTTTCTATATTGAGAAAAACCTTGATAGCCGACCAGAAGAGTAATCCAACCCCTATACCCGCTATCAGCCCTCCCCCAGTGCGCTCCAATAAGGCCTTGGAAAATTCCACCAATTTCACCGCAACCTCCGGATAGCTTGAGAGCTTTTCTAGAATGAGCGCCTTGAGTTTAGCCTCCAGTCCAAACCCTTTTGCTATCCCAAAGCCCATGGCCAGCACCGGCACTAGCGACAGCACCGTGTAGAATGTCAATGCCGAGGCCCTCAGCTGCACACTATTACTCGTGAATCCCCTGTACACCAGCACCAGCACACGGAGTACTCCGTACAGCATGCGCTTCCACCGAGGATAATTCCCTATTCCTAAACTCCAGAGGTCGCGCAGAAAGAAGTTCTTCAACCTCTTGGGAACTTCGCTCAACCGTCCCTGCTTGTGTTGCACTGTACCATTCAGATTTACCCGAAAAATCCCGCCCACATCGCACCGTTCACTAGTTATGAATGCAAAGATAGCTATAATTGGGATTTGGGGAATAATGGATTACACCTTTACCACATGAACTCTCCCTGCCCGAAGGATTTCAACAACCTGCCTTGGTTGCTGGATGCTCCCTTGCCAGCATATGTTGCGCATCCTCGTCTAGATTCCCTTCCCGAGCTTCTACCCTGCCAGTATCCCCCTTTAGTCCTCTATTCCATAGTGGTTTAGCAGCTGGGCAAAAGCTGGATTCTCCTTCCGGAGCGCCTTAATATATTCTGCTTCTGGCATACTCCGCAGCTCCATAGTTCGCTCTGCTGCAGCCTCCACTTGGGTTCTGATCTTTATTTCTCGCCCTTTGAACTTGAGTCTGAGAAAATTCTCAGCATTGGGCAGCACCTCGCCGAAACGTTTCGCCTCCATCTCGTCCCGAAACGTGAGCAGCCACTCGTTATCTCCGCACACCGAGGGAGTATATCCTTTCAGCATTGCATGCAGCAATTGCTTGTGCTTCTGTACAAAACCGAGAAACTCTTGCCACGCCTCCGGCAGCAACTCTGGGCTATAGTCCCGCTCGGTTATCCCTAGCGAAGCGGCCGTTGCAAGTGGACGCTGCGGGGCAGTACTTTTTGGGGACGCACTCCGGATCGAAAAACGCTTAGCCACCGAGGCTGTAGCCGCCTCCTGGGATGCCCGTTGTGCCTCCCCTGCTGCTGGCTTCTCTGAAGATGGATGAACCTGAATGAGATTTGATACAGCCGTTCCGAGTACCTGGCAAAGCCATCTTGGATCAATCAGTCGTTTTTTTTTTCACCCAACTCCTCTGGTGCGCACAGCGAAATAAGCATGATCTCCACATGCAATCGCTGATTGGGCGACCGGTTCAGGGTTGCCTCAGCATCCGTTATCAACTGTAGCGCCCGTATTAGAGTTGGGGGCTTTACGTTCTGAGCTCCCACTAGGTAGCGTTGGCTTAGCGATTCGCCTAGTTCCAGCATATCCACCGTGCGGGGATCCTGTGCCACCAGCAGATTGCGCACGTGGCTATTGAGTCCCGCCACAAACTGTGGGATATCGAATCCCCTAGCTATCACCTCGTCAAACACCTTCAACGCCTCGCGGTAGTCCCCTACCTCCACCGTGTCGGTAATCCGAAAATAGTAGTCTATATCCAGCAGATTGAGCCCCTCAACCACCCCCTTATAGGTCAGCTCGCCTCCCGAGAAACTCACCACCTGGTCGAAGGTCGACAGCGCATCACGCATACCTCCATCGGCCTTTAGCGCTATCAGGTTTAGCGCATCGCGCGTATAGCTAACGCCCTCTTCCTTCGCTATATACTCTAGGTAATCAATCGTATCATCTACTCGTATACGTTTGAAATCGAAAATCTGGCATCTGGAGAGTATCGTCGGCAGAATCTTATGCTTTTCCGTCGTCGCAAGCACGAATATTGCATACTCCGGCGGCTCCTCCAGCGTCTTGAGGAATGCGTTGAAGGCCGCTGCCGAAAGCATATGCACCTCATCTATGATGTAGACTATATACCTACCAATCTGCGGAGGAATACGCACCCGCTCGGTCAGGTCACGAATATCGTCCACAGAGTTGTTCGAGGCCGCATCCAGCTCCTGCACATTGTAGGAACGCTGCTCTGCAAAAGCCCTACAGCTTGGGCACTCACCGCAAGCCTCCCCTTCTGGCGTTAGGTTCGTGCAGTTTATCGTCTTGGCGAAAATACGGGCACACGTGGTCTTACCCACTCCCCGCGGACCACAGAAGAGGTAGGCATGCGCCAGCTGCTGCCGACGAATTGCATTCTGCAACGTGTTGGTGATCATCGACTGACCAACCACGCTGCGGAATGTTGCCGGCCTATACTTACGCGCCGATACTATGAATTTCTCGCTAGCCATTACCCCGCTCCTGATAGATTTTGCTAAGCTCTAACCGTTTTACCGTGGCTATAAGTTGAACCACCATTCCACCCCTTGGGGACAGGTTGAAACCTTACTATGCTTTATTTACTTCTCGTTCACTATTTAAGCGCGGCCCCCCGCTCCTCTCTACCCCTACCGAGTCCACAGGCTCAACCCCTACAATTGAATGAATCACGCCTTTCTTATGCGATGCTTACTCTCATCTCTAGGATTCTTGAGAACCCACAGCAATCACCTTGAGCGATGCCTCTACCTTTCTTGTGTTTTCCGAATTGGTTCGCAACCAGCCATTCCGTCTCCGTTTGCCTCTCTTCGCCATTGCATCCCTTTCCCTCCAGCCCTATAATCCTAGAAAAGATCCAGCGAGATATTCTGTATGAACGCCGTGTAGCTCATCACCCGCCCCACTTTAGCCTCGCTCAGCAGCATGAGTACCGAGAGTTCCTCCCCCTTAGACGTGGTAATCTGAACCTCACGCCGTTCGCCTACTATTTTCTTTCCCTGAGGATCCAAATAGCCCTTCAGGAAATCGCTATTCTCCGCGCTACTCGGAGGGAAGAGCAGCCGAATATTCTGCCCAAGGACCTCGCTGCGATCCACTCCGAACAGCTCTTCCGCCGCACGGTTGAAGAATTCCACCACCCCCTCCTGATCCGTTGTGATTATGGCATCCAGAAAACCCTCCAGCGTCTTCTCGTTACGTACCTGGATCTTCTCTATCTCCCGAAACTGATTCTTGACTTCTTCCCGCGCCTGACGAAGCTTCTTGCTGAGCTCTACCTCGTTCTGCCGCAATTTTTCCTCCTGCTCACGTAGCTGTTCTGTCTGCCGCTGGGTGGCGATCTCCATGAGTTTCTCGCGCGTTATATCGTTGGCTATCAATATAATCTTTGCGATATCGCCATACATATCATTCACCGTGGTAAGCGATACGCGAAGCCAGCACTCTGCCCCCCGCGCATTTACAGCCCGCAGCGTCCCCTCAAAGTTCTCCCCTTTGCCTACCGCTGCCAGAATCCGCTCAAAATTAGACTGCTCGCTTTGGGATAAAATCGTGTACACTGGCTTGCGCAGCACCGCATCGCGCCCGTAGCCGAGCGTCTCCACAAATTTATCATTCACCGCGATAATATCGCCCAGCGGGGTCATTTCCACCTTAAGACTCACGCGATTCAGCGCATCTATCTGCCCCTGCCAGTCGAGATTCTGCTTCTTGTCGTGCGTAGTATCTATCGCGAGGAAGAGAATTCTATCCACCTCTCCCCTGTGATCCTTTATACACGTGTAGGTAGCTATTGTCCAGAGATCTTTCCCATTGCGCGTCACATGCTTCATATCGCCCTCAAAGGCCCTTCCCCCAGTGGCGAGCCCCTCCCAGATCTGGTCGAACCAAGAGCGATCTTTGAAGTTGATAAAAAGCGATATCGGCTTCCCCTGCACCTCTTCAAAGCTATTGTACTCTAGCTTCTGGAGAAATTTGGTGTTGGCATAGATAAGCGTACCATCCACCTTATACTCAGCCCGAATCAGCGTCTCATTCACCGAGTTTGTGAAACTTACGAACGACTCTGACTGCCGCGCCGCCTCTTCCTGGGTTGCCTGCAGCTCCTCCATATTCTGGCGCATCTGCTCCTCCTGCTCGCTGAGTATCTGCGCCTGTTTCTGCGATTCGGCCAGTAGCTGTGCCGTCCGGATGCTTATACGCTTGCTCGCAAGGGTTGAGGCTATTGAGGATGCCACCCGTTCGCAAAACTCCACGGTATGCGGTTCAAATCGGGCAAACGATGCCAGCTCTAGCACACCGTAGCGAGCCTCATCCTGCAGCAGGGGCACCAAGAGAAGATTTTTCGCCGTCGCCTCGCCAAGCCCGCTCGTTATGGTAAGGTAGCCCTCAGGAATGCTATCGAATTGCGAGGTTACCCCCTCCTGTATACACGCCCCCACCAAGCCATCGCCCCACTCCAAGCGCTGCTGCGCGAATTTCTTACGATCATACGCATAGCAGGCCAGCAGTCGCAGATGCCTATCGCCTACATCCTCGCCCTCCACTATGTAGAAACCGCACTGGTTAGCCCCTATGTACTTCACCAGGTGGCTCGTGAGCTTATTGCCGAGTTCCTCAAGCTTATCTACATCCTCTCGCAAGATCTCGCCGAACTCCGCTAACCCCTCAGCCATCCAGCTCCGCTGCCTGTCCTCCTGCCGACGCTGCGCCTCCTCGGCACGTTGCGCCTGTATATCGTCACGCAGGTGGAGGAGCGTCTGCCCAAGCGTATCGTCTGCCGCAGGGGTGTAGTCAGTTTGCTCGCCTCCCTCTAGGGTACGGACAAAGCCCAGCAGCTCGTTGTATCTCGCCTTTGCTACCTTGGCTGTCTGCTCCATCACCAGCCGTTGCCGTGAGTACATCCGACCAACAAGAAAGGCGAATACAGCGCAGACAATCGGACCCAGATCCACCAGATACATGCTAGGATACTGGCGGTGAAGCTGGCTGACAAATGACCAAGAAAGCGATCCTTCACCTGCAAGAAGCTGTAGTAGAACGGTTACCACCACTAGCCCAAGCCCGATGAAGAAGCCCAGAAATGTGTACTGAGCCACGTAAGCCGCATCGTATTTCCGCGCCATCCTGCCTCAAAATTTGCCCTAAAAGTACAAAATATTTCCGTCTCTCGCCGACTTCTATTCCCCCGCAAGACTCTCTTCACATCTCCATATGCTGAAACTACAGGGCTTTCCTACCTCTTAGGCCCACACATATGGGTTCAATCTTTTATAGGGCATCTTTCCCCATTTTACGGGTAAATCGGTCTCAATCGCGCAATTCCATTTCTCGAAGAACGTAGCGACGCGGCGCGCAATACGAGTTGAAAAACAGCGTTAAGCAATCATAAACCGTCCAACTTTAGGGGCGCAGTCCACTGTAAGGGGTGGCCGAGAGTTGCCCGCCCGCCTGCGCATGCCCACCTAGCCCATGCCGAATCGGTTATAAACAATGTGGGTTTCCATGGATGGCACGGTATGCACATGGAGGCGGCGACAATGGCGACATTGGGATCGCAATGCGACACGCAATACCCTCCCCGCAAACGCCGACTGTAGGGGCGCAGTCCATCTTCGCAACGCGAAGATTCCCCCGCCCACCCCGCCGCCTGGTGCGCCCACCCTATCCCCATGCCCCGCATGCCCGCCCTAACGGTACATCTCAGCCATCGTGACGCGGCGCGCCACATCGCTGCCAACGCCGCCCCCTCTCACTCCCGTCGTCGCCCCGAGTACACGTCGGCCACCCGTACCCGCCGGGGGTTGGCGCTCCGTACCGAGGTCACCACCCACTTCCCCTGGGGCATGTCGGCCAGCCGTCCGTGGGGCATGGCCTGCCCCGCCGCGCCCTCCGTCGCGCAGTGCGCCGAGTCGTAGCGGCACCGCCCCTGGCCATCCTNCGGCAC
>LIIK01000080.1 GCA_001421095.1 Candidatus [Bacteroides] periocalifornicus
AGCTTTGACTTCCGACCCTGCATTAGCAGGTACATTGCACAACGCAAACAAGATAAGCAGGGACTTGACTGTATCGTCTTTACTGACTTCCTCCGCTTTTTGCTCTACCAAGAGGGAGAGTGTCTGCTGGAAGTACGTGTCGCGGAGCAGGATGGCGATCGCCTAGCGCCCCTTCCTGACGCTGAGGCGCAGTTTGCCGAGCTCGTAGCGCACCTACGCGATGCGCAGCCCATCCCCATTACCTCGCCTAAGCGGTTGGCACTGCTGATGGCAGGGAAGGCGCAGCTGTTGGCACGTTCGATTGAGGTGGTACTCAAAGACCCGACGAGTGACGCGGGGTACGACCTTCACCAGCAGCTCTTGCGTATAAAGAACGTGCTGATGAGCAATGTCTCGCCAGTAGAGTTTGCCGATTGGTATGCTCAGACGCTTATCTATGGGCTCTTTGCGGCGCGCTACCATGCTAATGACATAGATACGTTCTCGCGCGAGGAGGCTGCGAAGCTCATCCCTAAGAGTAACCCTTTCTTACGCAAGCTCTTTCAACGGATTGGCGTCTATGACCTCGATGTACGCGTAGCGTGGATAATAGACGACCTCGTTGGTATCTTCGGGGCGACCGACGTGCGTGTCCTCTTGGATGCCAACAAGGAGGAGCGAGACCCCGTGATGCTCTTCTACGAGGACTTCCTTACTGCCTATAACCCTGAGCGACGTAAGGCGCGCGGCGTCTACTACACCCCAGCTCCCGTAGTGTCGTTCATT
>LIIK01000081.1 GCA_001421095.1 Candidatus [Bacteroides] periocalifornicus
TCAACGATGCCTCCCCACGTTGCATACGCCCAATCTGATGTGCTGCCTCAAAGAGCACCGAGATGGCGATGGGGGTATTGAGGTCATCGCAAAGTGCAGGATCATAAAGACGGTGCAACATGGCGCCTATCTTAAGTTCTAAGAGCTTATGGTGGCGCACGCTGCTGGTGTGCCTTGGGCTACTGTTGTTGCCTTGTCTGGTAGTGGGGGCGACGGCGGCGAAAAGGCATATCGTGGTGACGGTGCAGGGGGCGATCCCACAAACGCCTGCTCATTTGTCGCTTTACTTTATGGGCGACGAATTGAAACGCTTTGAGGCAGATCTTGGACTCCCGCGGTAATCCCACGGTAGAGGTAGAAGTAGGGACTTCGTTAGGCGCTATCGGTACGGCAGCCGTCCCCAGCGGTGCATCCACGGGGGTGCATGAAGCGGTGGAGCTCCGCGATGGCGATAACGGTAAATTCCTCGGCAAGGGCGTCCTTCGTGCCGTAGATAATGTGAATACCGTAATTGCCGACACGCTCAAGGATTGCGACGTACAAGAGCAACGTCTCATCGACTCGCTCCTTATCCAGCTTGATGGGACGCCGAACAAGGAGAAGCTCGGGGCGAATGCCATCCTTGGCGTCTCCTTGGCAGTAGCACGTGCTGCGGCGCAAGAGGTGGGGTTGCCCCTCTATCGCTACATCGGTGGCGTGAATGCGCACGTGCTCCCTGTCCCGATGATGAACAT